>NZ_JARGEF010000110.1:0-24913 GCF_033794725.1 Streptomyces sp. ID05-39B
CCTGACTCCCCCGCCCGCCCTGGCTGCGGCTCCGGCTACGCCAAGCCGTCCAGCGGCCGCAGGAACCGGCGCTCGTACCGCTTGATGCAGCGGGTGCTGCGAGCCAGCTCGAAGGCGGCCTGGCACTCCGGGTCCTCCATGCTGTCCGCGCGGTACCGCTCGTACGCGGCGAGGCTGGGGAAGGAGAAGAGGGCGTAGGCGATGTCGCTGTCGCCCTCGCTCGGCAGGAAGTAGCCGTGGTGCGTCCCGCCGAAGCGGTTGACCAGCCCGACCCACCGGCGGCCGTACTCCTCGAAGTCCTCGAGCTTGTCGGCGTCGATCTCGTACTTCAGATGAATCGTGATCATGGCTCCATCATGCCGCGTCACACGCCGGAGCCCGAGGGCGGCGATCAGGAGGGCTCCGGGGCCGGGCATTCCATGGACGGTGGGCAAAACCATGCGCGGGCCGTGTCGAGCAGTGCGCGTTCGTCCTCGGTTCCGTCGCCCTGTGCGCCGTAGACGATGAGGGCGTAGTTCTCGCCGTCGGCGGCCTCGAAGCGGTGGTCGATGACGTGGTACGCGGAGCCGGCAGTGGGTTCGCCGCTGAGTTCGTCCGCCGTGTACTCGTGCTCGGCCGCCTCGTTCCCGGACGGGTCCGGCACGTGCTCCAGGCGGATCTCCTGGTAGCCGTCCAGTTTGCTCGCCGTCTTCTGGGCCTCCACCACCGAGGAGTGCGCGGAGTCCTCCATGAGCTGGAAGACCTGGACCCGGCGGATGCCGTCGGGAGCGCGGTACTCCACGATGTCGATGCCGTACTGCGAAGGGCTGCTCTCGCGGGACCAGCCCTCGGGCAGGGCGATGCGGAAGCCCTCCGGGTCGGCCGGGTCCAGGAAGCCCGAGGGCGGCGAGGCCGGTGTCGTCACGGTCGGAGTGGCCGTCGTCTCCTCCCCCGGGACTCCGTCGTCGGTCACGCCCGGTTCGACGGTCCCTTCCTCGGCGGGCGGACGGTAGGGCTTCGGTTCGTCCTTCCAGGCCAGGGCCCAGGTGCCGAAGGCCACCGCGCAGACGGCGAGGACGACCGCCGTGCGCTGGAGGACGTTCCGCTGGCGCGGCAGGTCGAGGTACTGCTCGGTGTGGAAGAGGCGTTCACGCCGTGACCCGGCCCACTCCTGCCGTTCGGTGTCGAACACTCTCATCGCTGCCTCCTCCGTGCCCCCGTGGCGTGTCCGTCATCGGGTGTGATCCACTCATCAGCCGAGCAGTTGGGCGACACCCTGGACGACGGCGGTGGCCGAGGCGACCGCGCCGACGGCGGCGCCCTGGGAACCCAGCCAACTCCGTACTCCGCCCAGCAGTTGGGCGAGCCGGCCGCTGCCCGCGGTACCCGCCGCCACGATCTCGGCCTCCGCCTCGGCGAGTTCGCCGTCGAGCACCGCGTCCACCTCGCTGCGGTCCGCGACCGCCGGCAGCGCTCCGCGCAAGTCGCGGATGGCGGCGAGGAGTTCGGCGTGACGCGGGTCCGGTCCCGCGCCTGTGGTGTTGTACGACGTCGCCGTACCGTGGCTGCCGGTGGCGATCGACCCTCCGGTCATCGAGCCGATGCTCACACCGCCTCCGCTGCTCGACGGCTGCTCCGGACCGCTGTCTGGACTGCTCGGCATCTGGGAGTCCCCTCTCTCAGGGCGTACGGTTTCGGGTGTTCAGGGCGTGTGGTCGGCGCGGGTCGCCGACGGGGACGGCGGGCCGTCGTGGTGGGCGGCGCGGCCGTGGCTGCCCGTGGCCACCGCGCCGCCGGACATGTCCTTGATGAAGACGCTGCCGCCACTGAGCTGGTAGACGTGCTGCTCGAACTCCTCGGTGCGGTAGCCGTGCGCCTTGAGGGCCTCCCGGACTCCGTTGACGATGCGTTCCTGGATCGTCTTCACGTAGCGGGTGCTGTCCATCCGCTGGAAGGCCGACAGGCGGTTGGTGCTCACCGTTTCGCGCAGCGAGACTCTCGGCACGTCCGGGAGCCCCTGTGTGTCCTTCCAGCCGGCCACAAGCGTGTTGCGCAGGGTGGCGAGTCCACCGACACCGGTGTCGACCGCGACCACGGGCGCCTGCCGCAGGGCGCGCAGTGCCGCTCGGACCCAGGTCTCGGGGAGCCGGTCCACGAAGGTGTCGACGGCGCGGAACTCCCTGCGGACGGGGCTGAGGACGAAGGGCAGCACTTCGAGCATGAGCATGCGGCCCTGGGTGTGCACGCGGACGAGGACGGTGACGACGACCTGCTCGTGCCAGGCGCCGACGCGGACGCGCAGGAACACCCGTCGGCCCTCGCCGCCCTCGTCGACGGCTTCGCGGAGGTGGGCGGCGACCTGGGCGGGGTCGTAGACGGGCCGGCCGCGCCGTTGGCCCGCTCCATGAGGCGGAGCGGCCGGGTCGGGGACTCCGCCGACCTCGAGTTCCTCGTCGCGTGCCACGCCTCCCGGCAGATAGACGAACCGCTCGACCTCCAGTTCGCGGAGGCGGTCCCGGCCGCTCAGGGCGGCGGACTCGCGCAGCCGGGTCAGCTGCGGTTCGATCATGGAAAGCGCGGAGTCGGCGGTGAGGGGGCCGCTGATCGGGTGGGACGGTGCTCCGCCGTCGGCGCTGTTGTTCCGGTCGGGCGGGGCAGCGCCGTCGGTGCTGCCGGTCTGGCGGGGCAGCGCGCCATCGTCCTTCGTTCCGGGGCCGGCCGCCGCGCTGTCTGCCTCGCCGGCCTGCCGGGTGCGCTTGCGCAGTTCCATCGCGAACGACCAGGGAGTCCCCTGCTCCCCGAGGCCCACGAAGGGGCTGTCGTCGCCGTAGAGCGTGAGCGCTGCCTCCTGCTCGCGCCGGATGTCGTCGCGCACGCTCTCGTACAGGTGTCCCGCGGGCAGTTCGGGCTGGACGGCGGTGGGAAAGGTCCAGCGGGCGAGTCGGCGGCACAGGTTCTTGCGCTGCCAGGTCTGGTACCACCAGGCGATGATCGCCATCGTGAGGGGGAAGAGCAGGGGGTACGGCGTCTGGACGCCGCCGCCGAGTACGCCGAAGACGTAGTGGTACCAGTAGAAGAGGGCGAATGCGGCGGCCCCCAGGGAGAGCAGGGAACCGGCGCCGTCGGCGGCCTTGGCCACGGGGTCGGGTAACCCCGCGGACCGGGCGGCGCTGCCGCCTCCGCGGGCCGTGTGCGCGAACCACAGCGCCAGGCAGACCATCGCGTACAACACGGACCAGGGCAGGGGCATCCCGTCGGTGAGCCGGTCGTCGCCCTCGAAGAACGCGACGACGACATCGCTGAAACGGACGTCGGCGCCGTCGCCCCAGCGGTCGGAGAGGCTGTCCCAGAACATGATCACGTCGGAGAGGAAGAAGCCCACCCAGGCCCCGAGCATCAGCAGTGCGGCGCGCGCCTCCTGCCGGGTCACCCGCAGGGCGTGCGCGAGGACGGGCAGGACGTCGATCCCGTTGGGCGGGGCGACCGGCCGCTCGCGGTGGTCGAGCAGTTCCTCGATGACACGACGTCGGAATCCCGCGTCCTGATAGACACCGGCACACAGCAGGCGCGTGGCCTCCGTGCGGCTGTACCGGTGTTCCGGAAGGCTCACCCCAGACACCTGGTTCCCCCTGATGGTCGGTCAATTCCCCTGCGGCATCGTGCGGTTGGGCGGACGAGGCGGGAACATCGGCGACACCGCCGTGCGGCCGAACCCCACGGACGACCCCGCACGGGGTGACGAGCATGACGGCCGGTCAGTCCCGTGTCGAGGGATGCGGCGGCAAAAGTACTGCCGTTGAGATGCCGCTGGGACAGGTTGTGCCCACAGTTGCTGCGATGGAGTGAAAGACCGTGAATCCACTGGACGCGGGCGCTCGGGAGTCGCTAAGTCAGCCGCCGACGGTTCTCTTCCCCCAGCCGGGAGCTACGGCCCCAGCCGCTGTGCCGGTGTTGTGTACGGCCGTGAGTGCCGGGCCCGGCCGGCGTGCCGCCGTGGGTGACGGGCCCGGCCGGCGCTCGCCCCGGGTCTCGGCGACCAGCGTCGCGACGCCCGCGAGCAGCCCCTCGCGCTCGACGACCCCGCGCAGCCGGTGCGCCGCGCTGCCCCGCGCCAGGGCTTCGTCCATGAGGACCCGCACGACGTCCCAGTCACCGGCCGCCTCCAGGGCGGGACGCAGCCGCCGGAGCATGTCACGCAGGACGGCGGCCGCGGGCTCGGCGAGCCGGGTATCCGGGTGGACGAGCTCGCCCTCCAGGCCCGCGCGGGCCGCCCGCCAGTCCGCGGCCCGCAGCCACTCGTGCCGCCCGTCGCAGAGGACGCCCCGGCCGGCGGGCTCCTCCAGCCGGGCACGCGCGTCCTCGACCAGGGCGCGGAACAGGCCCGCGACGAGCACGACCGTCTCGGCACGCGGGCAGGCGTCACAGATGCGCAGTTCCAGCGTCCGCTGGTGATCGCAGGGCCGTACGTCGTAATAGACCATCCCCGGATCGCTGATCACCCCCGAGCGGACCAGCCCGGTGACGGTGGCGTCGTACGCGTCGGCTCCCGTGAAGCAGCCGGCCGGTCCCGAGGTGGGCCACCGCTGCCACAGCATGGCGCGCCAGCTGGCGTATCCGGTGTCCGTGCCCAGCCAGAACGGTGAGCTGGCGGACAGGGCGAGCAGCGGGGGCAGCCAGGGCGAGAGCGCGCACATGATCCGTACGGCCGTGTCGCGATCCGGCACGTCGACATGGACCTGGGCGCTGCACACGAGGTGTTCGTCGGAGACCTGCCGGTATGCGTCGGCCATGTGCCGGTAGCGGGGGTCGGGGGTGGAATCGCCCGGGGTCACTCGCGCGAGAGGCACGGTCCCGGCCGCCACGACGGCCAGTCCGAGGCCGGAGGCTGCCGCGTCGAGCCGGAGCCGTGCCTTGACCAGGTCGGCGTGCAGGGAGTCCAGGGAGGCGTGCACCGCGCTGTTCCACTCGACGGCGGACCGCTGCAGCTCGGCGGTGAAATCGGACCTGAGGCGCAGGCGGCCGAGGACCTCGCCGGCGCGTGGCACCAGCAGCCCGCTCTCGATGTCCAGCACATGGAATTCTTCCTCTACCCCTATCCGAACGGCCACGGCTCTCCCTCATCCGCACCGGACGATCGCCCGCCCGGCCGGAGACCCCGCGGCGACCACTGCCCACGCCGAGTTCCCGTCATATGCGCACATAAGCCTCGATCATGCGCTTATGTGGTGCAGGTGTCACATATGAGCGTCGGTTCGGTGAAATTGCCTGGTGCCGCCCGCCGGCCGTCGGCCGCCACCCGCTCCGGGACGGACCCACGCCGGCGCAGGAGTAGCGTGAGAGACAGGCCACGCCACGCCGGCCACCGGCCGGTGCCAGGCAGTGGACGCACTGGAGGTTGTTCCTTCGGACCTTGGACTCCGTCGACCCCGGTGGCACGACAGATGCCGAACCACGGGGCCCGGGGTTTCGCGAGGGAACACACGATGAATGCCGACGACGCGTACGACGGCAGCCACATCACCCAGTGGCTGCTGCAGACCGACTCGCTCGAGGACTTCCTCCAGACGCTGGCCGACGCAGCCCTGGAGCTGTCACGCGCCGAGGGCGCCGGAGTCACCCTGCAGCGCGACGGCCGGCCCGTCACCGTGGTCAGCGCGGGCCCCGTGGCTCCCAAACTGGACGAGAAGCAGTACGGGCAGGACGACGGCCCCTGCCTCCAGGCCCTGCGCACCGACGCGGAGGTCTCCGTCCCCGACATGCTCGACGAGCGCCGCTGGGGCGACTACCCCGCCTACGCCGTGTCCTGCGGAATCCACTCCTCCTTCTCCCTGCCGATCGCCGCCCACACCCACACCGCCGGCGCCCTCAACCTCTACGCCGGTCCCCCCGACGCCTTCCAGCGGACCGACCTCGCCGCCCTGCGGTCCCTGGCCGCCCAGGCCACCGGCGGCATCGCGCTGGCCCAACGCATCAGTGACACCCAGGAGTTCGCGGAGCAGCTCCAGACCGCCATGCAGTCCCGCAGCGTCATCGACCAAGCCCTCGGCGTGGTCATGGGCCAACGCCGGTGCAGCGCCCACGAGGCGTTCGACATCCTGCGCTCGGCCTCCCAGCACCGCAACATCAGACTCCGCGACCTCTGCACCGAACTCGTCACCAATCTGACGGGCCGCCCCCCGGCCACCCCTGAACTGCGGCCCAGGCCCTGACAGCACGCCGACGCGGTGGCTCATGGCACGATCGCGGTGCCGGCGCCGCCCACCCGCACGCCATGAACGCCCACGCTTCAGTACGCGTACTCAGGCCGAACGTGTCGCTCGGCTCAGTCGCGGCCGGTCTTCCCAGAATCCATGATCAAGAGAGGCACCGGGGCCAAGGTCACCGGCCGCCCGGATCCGGCGGCCTCCTGGACCGGATCGACTCCCTGCTCGTCGCCCTGACCGTGCTGCTGATCCTGAGCTGAGCACCGGACGCGCCATCGGGCGCCCGCCAGTGGCTCCTCGCGAGCAACGGCGAAACAGCGCGTGAACAGGTCGGACGTGGAGCCGTGAACAGCCGGCCGGGCATCTTCCGGCCGTCTTCCCCGCACGGCACAATCGCCGCATGGCGATCACCGAGAGCGCGCGGCCCACGCACCACCACCCGGTCGCCCTCGCACGAGGTCTTCTGACCGGTGGGGTGAGCGGAGCGTCGTTGGCCGCTCTCGTCGTCGGCGCCGTCATCGAGCGCGTCCCGCTGTTCGTCGGCGGACTGGTCCTGCCCGCGGTCCACGGCCTGCTCCTCTACCTGGCCGGCGCCCCTCGGCGCGCCAGGGAAGCGGCCGTCGCACCGGTCACGGCGCTCGCGATGATCGAGGATCTCAGAGCGATCGGGGGCGAAACGGGCGACATACCGGTCCGGTTCGAGCTGACGGTCGCCCCGCACGACGCGTCGGCGTACCGGGTCGACATCGTGCAGCACATCAATCTCGTCGACCTCCCCGACTACCGGCCGCGTGGCATCGTCGTGGTCCGGTACCCGCCGGACCGGCCGTGGAAGGTCGAGATCGTTGAACGGCCGACAGCGGAGTGGCGGAGCCGGGCGGCCGGCGCCCGCCTCGACTCCGCGCCCGGACCCGCCATGGTGAGCGAGCCCCCCGAGGGCTGCGCGTTCGGGTTCGTCGGTCTCCTCGGCCTGCTGCTCGGCGCCGCCGCCGTGATCCTGTTGTTCCGCGGCGACCTGTCCGGCGAGGAGGGCGCCGCGAAGCCGCCCTCTTCCGACAGGCCCTCGGTGACCCGGACGTCCTCCACGACCGTCACCTCGTCGGCGACCGGCACGGTCACCGTCGACGCCGGCCGGTCCATGCTCGACAAGGGGGAACTGCGCCGTGCCATCGACTCCCTCACCCAGGACGACGTGAAGCGCACGGCACTCACCGTCGTCGTGCAGGAGCGGCTCCTGTCGGTGGTGTTCACTCCCACCGGCGCCGGGGCGGCCCCGAACTTCGCCCCGCGTTCCCTGCCGTACGAGCGTTTCCCCGCCCTGGTGGAGGAGGCCTTCGGCCTCGGCGTCGGCTCACCGCAGTCCTGGCAGCTCACCGCCGACCGTCTCACCGGCGCCCTCACCATCAGGGTCAGCGTGACCGGCCCGGACGGCACCGCCTCGTTGGAGACCGACGCCCAGGGCAGGGTGATTCGGCGTATGCCCGCATCCTGACCGCAGGGCCGGCGAGCCCCGGCACCGGGCTCACGGCTCCTCTAGCCGATCGGCACGGCTCTTCCCGTCACGCGTGTGCGGGCGTTCCGGGGGTCCACGTCGATCAGCAGGTCACTGGGGCGGCCCATGTCCTCTCCCTGGCGGATGCTGATCCTGGTCGGGGCGGTGACGAGGCCGAGTGTGCGGAGGTATCCGCCGAACGCCGCGGCGGCAGCCCCGGTGGCGGGATCCTCGACGACGCCACCGACCGGGAACGGGTCCCGGGCGTGGAAGCGTTCCGGCGACTCCCGCCACACCAGGTGGACGGTCGTCCAGTCGTGACGGCGCATCACCTCGGCAAGGCCGTCGAAGTCGTAGTCCAGTGAGGCCAGTCGCGCCCGGGTGGCGGCGGCCAGGACCAGGTGGTCGTTGCCGCCGAACGCGACGTGCGGGGGCAGCGTCGGGTCCAGGTCGCCGGCTTCCCAGCCCAGGGCCTTGAGTGCCGCGTCCAGTTCGGTGCTCTCGGCGGGTCGGGAGCGGGTGGCGACGCTGGTGAGCGTGGCCAGCACGGCGCCGTCCTGCGATGCCGTGGCCACCAAGATCTCGCCCGCCGGGGTGTTCAAAACGATCTCACCGGGGCCCGTCCGCTCGGCGAGGGCGACGGCCAGGGCGATGGTCGCGTGCCCGCAGAAGGTCACCTCGGCGAGCGGGCTGAAGTAGCGGACGCCGAACCGCCGGTTCGTCTCGTCTCGGCTGGTGACGAAGGCCGTCTCGGAGTAGCCCACCCGGGCGGCGATCGCGAGCATCGTCGCGTCGTCGAGTGCGCGGGCGTCGAGCACGACACCGGCGGGATTGCCTCCGGTGGGATCGTGGGTGAAGGCCGTGTAGCGCAGGATCTCGACGGGCGGCTGTGGGTCGTTGACGGGGCTCGTCCCGTCGGCGGTGGTACTCATGTCCGCCACCCTGCCATCGGCAGACGATCGAGTCCAACGATCGGTTTCTATTCTGTCCATCGGGATACGGCATACCCTGGGCGCGTGGACACCCGCCTGCTGCACACCTTCAGGACACTCGCCCGCACGGGCAGCTTCACGGCCGCCGCCGCCGAGCTGCATCTGGCCCAGTCCACGGTCACCGTGCACATCCGCGCCCTGGAGCGGGAACTCGACGCCCGGTTGTTCGACCGCCTGCCCACGGGCGCGCTGCTCACCGATACCGGTCGACGGCTGCTGGAGAGAGCCGAGGACGTACTGGACGCGGTGGCGCGGCTGCGGGCGGACGGCGACGGCACCGGGGCCATAGGGGGACGAGTCGTCGTGGGTACCCCCGAGTCGCTGTGCACCACCCGGCTGCCGGGGGTGGTCGCCGCCCTGCGCACGAACCACCCCGAGGTGGACGTCCAGCTGTACGCCGGCGGCACGGCGCAGTGCGTCGAGGGACTGCGGTCCGGGCGCCTGGACGTGGCCCTGCTGCTGGAGGAGGAAACCGATTTCCCCGATGTGACGAGCGAAGCCGTCGCCCGCGAGCCCCTCGCCCTCGTCTGCTCCCCCGGCCACCCCCTCGCCGCGCGGGCCGACGCGCCGGCCTGGGCAGACCTCGCCGCCGAGAGCGTCTTCCTGCTGGAGCAGGGCTGTTCCTACAGCGACGCACTGGAACGGCGGCTGCTCGCCGTACCCGGGGCCCGCCCACGCCTGACCCGGTTCGGGAGCGTGGACGCGGCGCGTTCTTGTGTGACCGCCGGACTGGGTGTGACCCTGCTGCCCCTGACGACCGTGCGGGACCACCTCGGCGAGGGCCGGCTGGTGCGGCTCGACGGGCCGCGGTTCGCCGATGTTCCGGTACGGCTGGCCCGGCACCGCCGACGGTGGACGTCACCGGCCACCCAGACGTTCGTCCGGGAACTGGTACGGCAGTTGCCCGGTTTTCCGGCGACGCCGGACGACCAGCCGCTCGCCCCGCCCGAACGCCTCGCAAGCCTCACCGAGCGCGAGCGTGAAGTCATGACGCTGGCCGCGCACGGAAAATCCGACACCGAGATCGCCGGCGCACTGTGCGTCAGCCCGCTGACCGTCCGCGGCCACATCCGGCACGCCATGACCAAGCTCGACGCCCGCGACCGCACCCAGCTCGTCGTCATCGCCTACCAGTATGGCCTCGTCGCACCGCGCCCGGCTCCGGGCTCCTGACGCCAGGCGCAAGCGTGGCCGGGACCGCAACGCAGAGGGCTCTACTCGCCCTCGGTGGCCTTGTCCGCCAGGGCTGCGCAGGCCAGTTGGAGCGCGTCCGCCCCGGCCGGCGCGGTGAGCCCTCCCATGGCTGTCCGGGTGGCGCGCGGCCAGAGCAGCTGGCTCCCGGTCAGGGTCGCGGCCACCCAGACGCTCAAGCAGAACGGGCAGGCCGGTGCGCGGCGAGTACCCCAGGTAGTCACCCGCGGAAAACCCTGGCCCGTCACCACGGGGGTGGAAGTGACGGGCCAGGACCTGGGACCAAGGTGCCATACGACTCCGGCCGACGCATCCCTGGTGGGGCCGGAATCGCCTCGTGCGCCGTGTTCACCGCAGCGGCGGCGGGCTCTGACGCGGTGCGGGTCCGGGAGCGGTTCCCTGCGTCGCGCGACGCCCGGACGCGCCCCGGACACGGGGTGACCGTGTCCGGGGCCGCCCTGCCGCGGCGGCCGCTTCCTTACACCGCGGCACGGCCCTCCCTGCCGGATGCGGCAAAGGCGGGCAGGGGTTGCGTGATCAGAGTCGCTCAGGTGACAGCAGCCGTGAAGGGATACCGGACGTACGTCAGAGTCCCGTAAGGAACCCGCCCCGCGTGCCGTGATCGGCTACGGCGAGTGGGTACCGCTGGGCCCCGAGGGGCGGTGCCGGCACCGCCCCGTCTCCGGGTTCCAGGCGTGATCACGCTTCGGTGTCATGCCGGCCCGGGTACCCGTAAGGCGCCCCCCTCCCATCGGTCGCCGAACCC
Source organism: Streptomyces sp. ID05-39B (assembly GCF_033794725.1). Taxonomy (NCBI): domain Bacteria; kingdom Bacillati; phylum Actinomycetota; class Actinomycetes; order Kitasatosporales; family Streptomycetaceae; genus Streptomyces; species Streptomyces sp. ID05-39B. Next base: position 10,624 of record NZ_JARGEF010000110.1, read on the forward strand.
ACCCGGCGTCCCAGCCGGAGACGGCTCACGCCAGGCGGTCGGGAGTCCTACGGAATACCACCGCGGCCGTGACGCCGCCTATCAGGCCGAAGAGATGCCCCTGCCAGCTGACTCCGGTCGCCGTCGGCAGGACTCCCCACAGGATCGACCCGTAGACGGCACCGACGAGGAGGCCCACGAGCACGTCCCCGATACGGCGGTCGACGAAGCCGCGCAGGACCAGATAGCCGAAGAGGCCGAAGACGACGCCGGATGCGCCCGCGGTCGTGGAGTTCGCCGGTGCCGTGAGCCAGACGCCGAGGCCACTCACCAGGGTGATCACGGCCGCGACCGAGAGGAAGCGGCGGATGCCGGACAGCGCGGCCAGGAAACCCATGACCAGCAGCGGCAGGCTGTTCGCCGCGAGATGGTCGAAGCCGAAGTGCAGGAAGGCGGCGGGCACGACGTCGCGCAGCTCCCCGAACTCCCGTGGCGAGATGCCGTAGGTGTCCAGGGCGTGGCCGCTGATCGCGTCGATGATCTCCAGCACCCACAGCAGGGCGACCCACCCGGCGACGAGCACGGCCGCGTCGCGGGCACGCTCCCGCCGCGGTTCGGGTGCGGCGCGCGTCACGCCGTACGGTCCGTTTTGCGGTCCGGCACCGAAGTCCGATCCGTACACCACAGCAACCCCCTCCGATGCCCTCGCGTCCCGGCCACGACGCACCACTCACCCGCCGCCAGGCCAGGACACGTTCCTCGCCTCTCTACTGCTCCAACGCAGGGAGGGCTCGTCGTGGTTCCAGCCTCGTGCGCCTTGTTCACATCCGCTCCGCCCCGCACCGCCTCCGTCCCGGCGCCCGCCGCGCGGCCGCTGGTAAAATGGGGACACGCTTCGACACCGCCGGGGTCCGTACCAACGGGTACGGACCCCGGCGCGTTCCGGGCGTTCACACCGAGGAAGGTTTCCCATGAACGCGAAGTCGCCGGCCCCCGGACTCCCGCATGCCGGAAGGCGCCGGTCGGCGACGGCGCCGCAGGGTGACCTCGCCACACCCCAGCCCGTCGCCCCCGGTCTGCCGCCGGCCGCGTCGTTCGACGCGCTCGGTCTGCCGCCGGAGCTGCTGGAGGCGATGACCGGCCTCGGGGTGACGGAGCCCTTCCCGATCCAGGCCGCGACCCTGCCCAACGCTTTGGCCGGCCGCGATGTCCTCGGCCGGGCGCGTACCGGCTCCGGCAAGACGCTCGCCTTCGGCCTGGCTCTCCTCGTCCGTGCGGCAGGCCGGCGGGCGGAGTCGAAGCGCCCGCGGGCTCTGATCCTGGTGCCGACCAGGGAACTCGCCCAGCAGGTGGGCGAGGCGCTGGAGCCGTACGCGCGGACGCTGGGGGTGCGGCTGGCGACGGTGGTCGGCGGCCTGTCGATCAACAAGCAGACGGCGCTGCTGCGGGACGGCGTCGAGGTCGTCATCGCGACGCCGGGACGGCTCACCGACCTGCTGTCGCGCCGGGACTGTCATCTGAACCACGTGCGGATCACGGTCCTGGACGAGGCGGACCAGATGTGCGACCTGGGATTCCTGCCCCAGGTCTCGGCCGTCCTCGACCAGATCCCTGCCGACGGACAGCGGCTGCTGTTCTCCGCCACGCTCGACCGCAATGTCGACCAGCTGGTGCGGGACCACCTGCACGACCCGGTTCTCGCGTCGGTCGACCAGCTGGCCGGCTCGGTCGCCACGATGGAACACCATGTCCTGAACATCCATTCCGCCGACAAGTACGCGACCGCGACGGAGATCGCCGCGCGGGACGGCCGGGTGCTGATGTTCCTGGACACCAAGGCCGCCGTCGATCAGTTCACCCGCCACCTGCGGGCCAGTGGGGTGCGGGCCTCTGCGCTGCACAGCGGCAAGTCACAGCCGCAGCGCACGCACACGCTGGCCCAGTTCAAGAACGGCGAGGTCACCGTGCTGGTGGCCACCAATGTCGCCGCGCGCGGCATCCACATCGAGGCCCTCGACCTCGTCGTCAACGTCGACCCGCCGGCCGACGCCAAGGACTACCTGCACCGTGGCGGGCGTACGGCGCGCGCCGGGGAGTCCGGCAGCGTGGTCACGCTGGTCACGCCCAACGAGCGGCGCGACGTGAACCGGATGATGTCCGAGGCCGGGATCCGGCCGACGGTCACGCAGGTCCGCTCCGGTGAGGCGGCGCTGACCGCCATCACCGGAGCGAAGCGCCCGCCGGCCGGGACGAAGGGCACCGGCGGCAACGCCCCGTTCCGTGGCATGGGCACCCGGCCGGCCGGCGCCGCCAAGGAGTCCCGCAGGACCGCCGACGCCCGCAAGGCCGCGGAGGCCCGTGCGGCGGCCCGGGTGCGCAAGGGCCGCTGACGAGGCACGAGGACACGGGGGACGAGGACACGGGGGACGAGGCACGGGCGGTGCGCCGCTCAGGGGCTTTCGCGGGTCAGGCCGAGGTCTTCCGCCGTTCCGCCTGGGTGCGCAGTTCCTCGTTGATGCGCCTTGCCTCTTCCAGCTGGTCCTCGAGGATGATGATCCGGCAGGCGGCCTCGATGGGGGTGCCGTCGTCGACGAGTTCCCGGGCGCGGGCGGCGATGCGCAGCTGGTAGCGGGAGTAGCGGCGGTGGCCGCCCTCGGAGCGCAGGGGCTCGATCAGGCGATTCTCCCCCAGGGCCCGAAGGAACGCGGGGGTGGTGCCGAGCATGTCGGCGGCCCGGCCGATGGTGTAGGCGGGATAGTCGTCGTCATCGAGCGGGTCGGGGGTACGGGGACCAGCAGGGGGCACAGACCTCTTCTTTCCAAGGACGCGTCGGGGGGCCCGGACGCTGACGCCCGGGCCCCGAGGTTTCAACACCATCTACCGGCTGACCTGCGCCGGCCTCTTTGTTCCGCCTGCCCGCCCGCGAGGGCGGGACTGCGGGGATCGCAAATGCGTGACCGTGGACCACCTTCCGATCTGGGGCCTGCGGCACCCGGGCGGTGATTCGTCCTCACCCGGGCGATCCTGATGGCGTCTGCTCCTCACCTCATTCGGTTGCGCGGTTTCGGTACTTACGACTTCTGAGCGGCAGCTCGTCCTGCCGCCTGGTTCGGCTTCCTGAGTACAGAAACAACGCTAGCTCCCGCACATCTCAATGTCTACCGCCGCCATGACAGATTTTCTTCGACCGGGGGTCGGGGAGGCCCGCCGCGCCTCCCCCGGCGCCGTCACGGCCGGTCGCCGGAACGTCGGATCGCCGGGCACGGTAGGTTCCGGCGTGTCGAACGTACGGAGGTGCCATGGGCGAGCATGAGGAGATCTCGACCGCCAAGGAGGCGGCCGACCATGAACTGGTCCTGGCTTTCGGGCGGCTGCAAGGGGCCGCGAACCGGCTGGAGTACATCCTGGGCCGGAAGATCGAGCAGGAGAGCGGGATCAGCCACCTCATGTACGAGGTGCTGCTGATCCTGGCGCGGGCGGGTCGTCCGGGCCTGTCGATGCGCACGATCAGTCAGGAGCAGGTCCTCACCACGGGCGGTGCGACCCGTCTCGTGGACCGGATGGAGGCTGCCGCCCTGGTCGAGCGCGTCACGGACCCGGCGGACCGGCGGGGCCGACTGGTCCGGCTGACCCCGCTGGGCGAGGGCTCCGCCGTACGCATCTCCCGGCTCCACGTCGAGAACGTCAAGCGGTACCTCCTGGAGCCGCTGCCCGCCGCCCACCGGGAGCGTTTCGCGGAGGACCTGCGCATCCTCAGCCACGCGGCCCGCGACTCGCTGCCGCTGCTGCCCTGAGCGACGCGGCCCGCCGGCCGCGGACATCGGAGAACACCAGCACCGCCACGCGTTGAATTATCTGACGAGTCAGATACTGTTGCCTCATGTGGACCGGAACCGGGCGGACTCCGCAGGCTGTCGAGCCGTCGCCGAAACGCCTCGGAAGCCTGAAGCCCGAGCGCCTGAGTCCGAGTCGTCCGTACGCGGTTCCTGGTCTCACGCCCCGGCAGCCGCCGACCCGGCCCACTGCCACGCTCCCCCTTCGCCTCGTCTCCGAGGAGCCCCATGAGCACCCTGTCGTTCCAGGTCTTGGACCTCGACTTCCCCGCCGGCAGCAAGAACAAGACCGCCACCCTCGTCACCGGCGAGAGCGAGGCCCTGCTCGTCGACGCCGGCTTCACCCGGGCCGACGGCCACCGGCTCGCCGCCGCGGTACTCGACTCCGGCAAGTCGCTGACCACCGTCTTCATCAGCCATGGCGACCCCGACTTCTACTTCGGCGCCGAGGTCCTCGCCGACACGTTCCCCGACGCCACCTTCGTCGCCACCCCGATCGTCATCGAGCACATCCAGCACTCCTACGAGGGCAAGCTCAAGGCCTGGGAGGCGCTCGGCCCTAACCTGCCCACCCGTCTCGTGGACCTCGTACCGGTCACCGACGACCTCACCGTCGAGGGCAACCGCTTCGAGCTGAACGGCGGCCCCGCCCAACTGCCCGACCGCCACTACCTGTGGCAGGCCGAGCACCGCGCCCTCCTCGGCGGCGTCCTGCTGTTCCAGCAGGAGCACGTCTGGGTCGCCGACACGCCCACCCCCGAGGACCGCTCCGCCTGGGTCAAGCTCCTCGACGAGATGGCGGCCCTCGACCCGCAGCTGGTCGTCCCCGGCCACCGCCTGCCCGACACCGCGGCCGACGCGTCCGCCATCACCGCCACCCGCGACTACCTCCTCGCCTTCGAGGAGGAACTCGGCGAGGCCGCCGACGGGGAAGCGCTCACCGACGCGCTCGTCAAGCGCTTCCCGGACCACGGCATGCTGATCGCCGCCCAGCTCGGCGCCAAGGTCGCCAAGGGCGAGATGAAGTGGGGCTGACCATGACCACGGCCTCACCGCGCACCGACCTCGCGGCCTCCACCACCCCCGCCGACGTCGTACGCCGCCAGTACCTGGCCTCTGCCGCCGGCGACCTGGAGGCCCTGCGCGCCACGCTCGCCCCCGATGTGGAGTGGACGGAGATGGCAGGCTTCCCCCTCGCCGGCACCTACCGCACCCCCGACGGCGTCACCTCGAACGTCATGGAGAAACTCGGCCAGGACTGGGACGGGTGGACCGCCCACGACGACACCTATGTGGTCGACGGTGAGAACGTCGTCGTCCTCGCCCGCTACACGGCCACCAACAAGGCCACCGGCAAGGACATCGCCGTACGGGTGGCGCACCACTTCGTCGTCCGGGGTGGCAGGATCGTCCGCTTCGAGCAGTTCGTGGACACCGCGCTCGTGCGCGACGCGATGACCCCCGACGCGTAACGGCGGCGGTGCACGGCCGACGGCAGCTGCGACGGCTCCCGACGGCGCGCCGCCCGGACACGGACCCCGGCCGGGGACGGGGACGGGCGGCGTCCGGGCGGGCGTAGCCGGGGGCCGTGCCGCACGCGCCGGCGTTCCCACCACGGGGGGCGGTACGTCGCACACCCGGGCCCCGGTCGCAAGGCGCGGGGACGCGCCAGGCTTCCTGGTCGAGATCCCGGCGGCGGAAAGAGCGCCTCCTCCGTGGCGGTTGGAGCTGGGGACAGCGGGGGTACCCGTCGGCATCGAAAGACCGACCGGAAGCTCCGGAGGTGAACGCAGTGACCACTACTCCCAGGTCGTCGATGGAGACCCATCCCGACATCGTCGCCATGCGTGCCCGACACGAGATGGCGGAACGAGCCACCAGTACCCCCATGGCGCAGGCCGTCGAGGCCCTCGCCTTCCTCACCGGTGTGTACCTCGCGGCTTCCCCGTGGATCGCGGGCTTCAGCGGCCTGTCCGCGCTGGCGGTCAACAACCTGATCGTCGGTATCGGCTATGCGCTGCTGATGAGCGGCGGCTTCGGCCGCGCCTACGAACGCACGCACAGCATGGCGTGGGCCGCCTGTGCGCTGAGCCTGTGGACGATCATCGCCCCGTGGGCGGTGGCCGGGGACGTCAGTACCACCCGGACCGTCGTGAACAACGTCATCGTCGGAGTCATCGGCCTCCTGCTGGCGCTGGCCGCGAGCGCCGTCGCCCGGGAGAGACGGTCGCCCCGACGCGACCGTGACATGTAGGCCCGGTCGCGGTGCGAGGAACCGTCCGAGTGCCGCGCAGGAGCACAGCACCTCATGAGGGTGCCGCGGGACACCCGGCCGAGGGCGGGGACGATCGATGACCTCCCCGCCCACCGGCCGCGGCCCGCGTCCCGAGCGACGGAGGTCCCTGGTGGCAGGCCTCCTGATCGGCATGGCCGTCATGGCCGCTGCCGATGAGATCGTCTTCCACCAACTCCTGGGCTGGCACCACTTCTACGACCGGTCCACCACCGGTGTCGGTCTGCTCTCCGACGGCCTGCTGCACTCCGCTGAACTCCTCGCTCTCGTCGCCGGCTCCTTCCTCTGCGCCGACCTGTTGCGCCATGGCGTCCTGGCCGCCGCGCATCTACGGGCGGGCGTCCTCCTCGGCCTGGGTCTCTTCCAGGTCTTCGACGGCATCGTGGACCACAAAGTGCTGCGGGTGCACCAGATCCGGTACGGGGTGGACGTCACCCCCTACGACTGGGCATGGAACCTCAGCGGCCTGGTCCTCCTGCTCGTCGGGGGCACCCTGACCGTGCGCGCGGCCCGCCGCGACAGAACAGGACCGAGGAGGTGAGGCACGTCCACGTTCACCCCGGAGCCGCCGTCGCCGAGTGGGGCGCGGTCGCCGAACTCTGCTCGGATGCCGCCGCTGTGGCGGCAGCCGCGGTGTACCTCCTCAGCGCCCGGCGACTGCGCCGCCGCGGGGACGCCTGGCCGTGGGCGCGCGATGTGGCCTTCGCCTCCGGCTGCGGCGCCATGGGCTGGGCCATGTCGGCGGAGACGCCGGGCGGGCCGTTCACCGGACACATGGCGCACCACCTGATCGTCGCCATGGTCGCCCCGCTGCTGCTGGTTCTCGCCAGACCCCTCACCCTGGCCCTGCGGCTCCTGCCTCCAGGCAGGGTGCGGCGTGGCCTGCTGCGGGCAGCCCACGCAAGAGCCGTCGCCGTACTCCTCTCCCCGCCCGTGGCGGCGCTGGTGGACGTCGGCGGGCTGTGGCTGCTGTGCCGGACCGGACTCCTCGCCGCCACGCACCAGCACCCCGTGCTGGGCGTCGTCACGCACGTGCACGTTCTCGCCGCCGGGCTGATCTTCACCTTCTCGGTCTGCCAACTCGATCCGGTCCGCCGCCGCTGGAGCCTCGCGGCGCGTGGCACCGCCGTGCTGGCCGTCGGCGCCGCCCACTCCGTGCTCGCCAAGGGGCTGTACGGGGCACCACCGCCCGGCACGTCCTTCGCCCACCACGACCTGCACACCGGGGCCCGGTTGATGTACTACGGCGGTGACCTCGTCGAGGTAGCACTGGCCGCCGCGCTCGCCGTCCAGTGGTACGGCGCCAGGGGACGTGCCCACGCCCGTCGCTCCGGCCGGGAACGGGGCGAGGACCTCGCGTCGGTCCCGGCCGCGAGGTCAAAGGCGTGATGTCCCACCCGCCCGCGCCCGGTATACCCAGCGTCCGTGACGTCCCGGGGCGCCGCCCGCGGCGGTCTAGCGGGCGACCACGGCGGCCGCGGCGCTCAGTCCGGCGGCGCAGGCCAGGACCGCGGAGGCGACCGAGGCGTGGCGTCTGAGCAGGTCCCGCCGTAGGACGGCGTACCGGCGCTCGTACTCCTGCCGGAGCTGGGCTGCTCGGCGGAGCGTCTCCTGGAACATCAGGCGGGTCAGCTGGTTGCGCTGCCGGATGTAGTGGTGGGCGACGTCCTCGGCCTGGGCGGTGGTGAGCCAGGGCAGACGGGCGCAGAGGTCCTCGGCTTCGCGCTGGGCCTGTTCGCGGTGGACGCGGGCCAGAAGGTAGCCCTCGGCTTCGGCGGCCAGGACGCTGTCCCGCCCGTCGGGTGCGGGGTGCCACCCATGCTTCACCGCGGTTCCCCCTTGTGGTCTTCGGCGTCGATGGCGTCTCGCCGGCCGGCGTTCACCTGCTGTTCGACATGGGCGAGTTCGGGGTGGTACAGATCGAAGGCGGGAGACTCGGACCGAATGCGCGGCAGGGTGACGAAGTTGTGGCGCGGCGGGGGGCAGGAGGTGGCCCATTCCAGGGAGCGGCCGTAGCCCCAGGGGTCGTCGACCTCGACCCGTTGCCCCTTCTGCGCGGTCTGCCAGACGTTGTAGAGGAAGGGGAGGGTGGACAGGCCCAGAAGGAAGGCTCCGATGGAGGAGATGGTGTTGAGGGCGGTGAAGCCGTCGGCGGCGAGGTAGTCGGCGTAGCGGCGGGGCATGCCTTCGGCGCCGAGCCAGTGCTGGATCAGGAACGTGGTGTGGAAGCCGACGAACAGGGTCCAGAAGTGGATCTTCTCCAGGCGGTGATCCAGCATCGTGCCGGTCATCTTCGGCCACCAGAAGCTGAATCCGCCGAACATCGCGAAGACGATCGTGCCGAACAGGACGTAGTGGAAATGGGCGACGACGAAGTAGCTGTCCGTGACGTGGAAGTCCATGGGCGGCGAGGCGAGGAGGACTCCGGTCAGTCCCCCGAAGAGGAACGTGACGAGGAAGCCGGCCGCCCACAGCATGGGTGGCTCGAAGGAGATCGAGCCCTTCCACATCGTGCCGATCCAGTTGAAGAACTTCACCCCGGTAGGCACGGCGATCAGGAAGCTCATGAAGGAGAAGAAGGGCAGCAGCACCGCCCCGGTGGCGAACATGTGGTGAGCCCATACGGTCGCGGACAGACCGGTGATGGCGAGGGTGGCACCGACCAGACCCATGTAGCCGAAGATCGGTTTACGGGAGAACACCGGGATGATCTCGGTGATCACGCCGAAGAACGGCAGGGCCAGGATGTACACCTCGGGATGGCCGAAGAACCAGAACAGGTGCTGCCACAGGATGGCCCCGCCGTTCTCCGGGTCGAAGATGTGCGCGCCGAACTTGCGGTCCGCCTCCAGGGCGAAGAGGGCGGCTGCCAGGACGGGGAAGGCGAGCAGGACCAGCACCGAGGTGAGCAGCACGTTCCAGGTGAAGATCGGCATCCGGAACATCGTCATGCCCGGTGCGCGCATGCAGATGATGGTGGTGATGAAGTGACCGCGCCGAGGATCGTCCCGAACCCGCCCAGTGCGAGCCCCATGACCCACAGGTCACCGCCCAGCTGGGTGGTGCGCTCGCCTCCGCTGAGCGGCGTGTAGGCGGTCCAGCCGAAGTCCGCGGCGCCCTCCGGGACCATCAGGCTGCTGATCACGATCAGGCCTCCGAAGAGGAACAGCCAGTAGGAGAGCATGTTCAGCCGGGGGAAGGCGACATCCGGGGAACCGATCTGCAACGGCATGACCGCGTTGGCGAACCCGGCGAAGGTCGGTGTGGCGAACAGCAGCAGCATGACCGTGCCGTGCAGGGTGAACGCCTGGTTGTACTGCTCGTTCGACAGCAGCTGCAGTCCTGGCCTGGCCAGCTCCGCCCTGATCGCCAGAGCCAGTGCTCCACCGATCAGGAAGAAGCCGAACGACGTGATCAGGTAGAGGTGACCGATCTTCTTGTGATCGGTCGTGGTCAGCCAGGTGACGATCACTTCACCTTGGCCGCGGCGCTCGGCCGCGGGCACGGGAGCGACGGGCTCGGTATGGGTCGCCATCAGATTCCTCGGTCGGCATTGGGTGGTCCCGGTCGACGGAGACGCGTTGAGGGTTACGTCCTGGTCCTGGTCCTGGTCCTGGTCGAGCGGGAGTTCGGGTGGGAGTGTGCGCGGGTCGGGTGAGGCCGTGTCTATCCAGCCCAGCGGAATCCACTCCCGCTGTTTCGGCACCACGCCCGGCCGCGTCCCCTTCTCAGCCGAACGATGGACACAATCCCCCGAACGCGGCGTCAGGCTGTCCGGCCCGGCTCCCGGCGACCGTACAGGCGCAGGAGCCTGTCTCCCAGACATTCCGAGGGCTCCGTGGCTCGGCAGGCCACGGGGTCCAGGCGGTTGACGTGGCCCGCATGCCCGAAATGCCCGGCCATGCCGGTGGCGAGCCGTCCCCGCCGACCCGAAGTGGGACAGGTCCTCGTCCTCACCCTGGGTCACCCCGGGCTTCCGCCAGACGGGACGACCCCGAAGGACGGCCGGTTCAGGCGTCTTCGACGGTCACGGTGACGGGCGTGCCGGTCTCCACGGTCCGGCTGACCGTGCAGAGCCTGTCGTGGGAGACCTTGACCGCTCGGGGCAGGATCGACCGGGCGCGGGCGCCGGCTTCGTCGTCGGGGAAGGCGACGGAGAAGGTGACCGCGAGGTCGGTCAGCCGGTTGCCGTGTTCGTCGCCGATCTTGTTGCCGGTCACGGTGACGGTGAATTCGGTGGGCTCACTGTGGCGGGCGGTGGCGACGTCGACGTCCACGGCCGAGCAGCCCCCGAGGGCGGCGAGCAGCAGCTCGACCGGAGTGAAGTCGTTTTCGCCCCCGTCCGCGGAACCGGTGCTGAAACTGATCGTGCCGCCGCGCGCATTGGTGGCCGTGAAGTGTCCGGTGGCGGTCCGCTCGACGGTGACGGAGCGCAGGGTGTTTTCGGTCATGCGACGGACAGTAGTGGGCGTGCACGCGTCTTCGCCGGGTAGCTCTACCGGCCGACGGCGGGCGTCACCCTCGTACGCCTCAGGTTCCCGTGCCGCCGTAGGGAGCACGGCTCGGGCGGCTCAGTACCGCTGGGCCTTGGCGATCTCCGGCGTCAGTTGCGGCTCGGAGGGCTTTCGGCTGATGGCCAGGGGCTGGACCCGCTCACCCGGGGCGAGGTCCTCCGCGCCGACGTAACGGGTTTCGACGACTTTGCCGTCGGGGTCGCGGAAGTCGACCTGGACGGCGTAGGAAGCGGTGTCGTCGGAACGGTTGGTGATGTGCACGACGACGGCGAGCAGACCGCCGGTCTCCGCTCGCGGTTTGCCGGTGAGGGAGACGTCGGCGGTGGCGTTGCCCCGGCCGTCGACGTCCTTCAGCTCCTTCTCGGCGGCGGCGTTGGCGCGGGCGACGTCCGCCGACACCGAGGCCTCGAACTCCGAGGCACGGGCCGAGGCGGAGGACGCGGCGGCGGAGAGCGACGCCTTCGCCGACTCCGCGAGCGATTCCAGGGCGGACGGCGCCGCTCCGGTGAAGGAGGCGGTGTCCGGTGCCGAGGGCCGCACGTTCGCGGACGGACTCGCGTCGCCGTCGTCGTCCGAGCCGCATGCGGTGAGCGCCGTCATGCCGAGGACGGGGACGAGCGCCAACGCCGCGGTCGCCATGGCGGTACGCCGCCGGTCCGCCGGATGCCTTCGTCGCGACGTCGTCCTGGTCCGGTGCGTGTCCATCGGTGCGGTCCTCCCGCGTCTCGCAGCACATGGCCTCACGGGTGCGGCCGACCGGTTGCCGCTACCCGGCCGCCGGCGGCAGCCGCGGTACTCGCGGCGCTCGACGCCCGCCTCATGAGGTGGGGCCAGGGGCCCCCTACCGATGATCTGGGTGATACGGCGGCACAGCCACTCGGGAGGTCCCGACGGGCGGCTCGATCCTCCAGACTTCCACCAGCTCCTCCCGGCCACCGAATCGGCGTGGACGGCCTGGTGCTCGTTCACGGTCCGGCTCGGCTGAGCGACCCGGGAGGGACGTGGGCCCGCAGGCCGGTGCCCCGGTGCGCTCACGCGCGCCGGGGCACCGGTGTCGGGGAAGGGCGGTACGGTCCGCGGGCGGGGTCAGCCGATGACGCGGCCCAGTTCGATGCGGTCGATGTTGGGTGCCCACGCGCTCGCGTTGTGGAACATCACCTTGTTGGGGCCCTCCTTCAGGTCGACGGGGACACTCAGCGTCCAGTAGTCGTCCCAGCTCCAGGTGTTCTTGAAGGTGACCTCGCGTGGCGCGGCCGAGCCCACCGTGATGTCCGCCGTACGGGACATGATGTCCGTGTTGTACGAGTGGCCGTTGTCGCGCCGCTCGTTGTGGGCGTAGTGGACGACCAGGAGGTAGCGGCCGGCCCTGGGTGCGTCGACCGTGAACTCGGCCGTGCTGGTGGGGCTGTTGCCGAGCCAGCCGATGAAGGAGCCGGCGGAGGCGTGGGCGGAGTCGACGAGTCGGGCGCCGCCCGCGAGGGTGGCCGAGGCGCCCTCGTAGGAGAGAGTGCCGACGGTCGATCCGGAACCCGAGACGTCCAGGGAGCGGACGCCGGCGTGTCCGGCCGTCATGGCCAGGCGGTTGTTGCCCGCCACGAGGTACAGCCTCAGCGCCCTGCCGGGTGCCGCGGTCATCTTCTCGCCGTGCAGCTCCAGCCGCACCGCCGCCGAGGCACGCGGGACAACCGTGTAGTAACCGTCACCCGGTGCGTAGACGTCGAAGACCGCCTTGTCGCCGGAGCGCAGGACGAGCGTGCCGGTACCGGTCCCGGCCGACGAGGCGTAGTCGTACGACGGCTTTCCGCTGATGTCGGCGAGCGTGGCCTCGTACGACGCGGAGGGCGCGCCGGCTCGGGCGGTCAGGTCGATGCGGTCGAGGGTGACCTCGGCGTCGCCCTTGGCCAGGGTCAGGACGTGGGTGCCCGCCGGGAGCTGGACGGTGACATCCTTCTTGGCGCGGTACGTCCAGTTCTCGGTGGAGGGATAGGTGACCGTGACCGGGTCGCCTCCGTCGACCGACAGTTTCTGGGTGGCGGGGGTCCCGGCCTGGTTGCCGTACAGGATCGCGAGGTCGTACGTCCCGGCGGCGGGGACCGTCACCGTGAAGTCGAGCTTGCTGGAGGCCTGGTTGAGGGAGCCGACGTCCTTGGTGCCGGAGGCCGCGTAGCCGTTGGCGTTGCCGACCGTTCCCTGGGTGTAGACCTGGCCGCCGGTGATGGCGGCGTCCTCGGCCTCGTAGGAGGCGGACCAGGGCACGGTGGCGGCGGACGGGGTGCCGGCGCCGCCCGGGGTGAGGACGACGCGGTACGCGGACATCTTCCGCATGCCGCGCAGCGGGACGGTCACCGAACCGTCGGCCGCCACCTCGACCTTGGTGCGCGCGAGGACGCGCGGCGTCGCGTGCTGTCCCTCGTAGCCGGACCAGGCGGACTCGGCGACGGTCGCGGTGACCGTACGGCCGAACACGGACCGGGAGACGTTGCGCACGACGACGTCGGAGTCACCGGCCGCGCCGCCGACCAGGACCTGCGCCTGACGGCGTGCGGTGTCCACGGAGGCGAGACCCTGGAGGGTGTCGATCGTGTCGGCCTGCGGCGGGGTCACCTTGACCGTGTCGCCGGTCATCCCGGCGTACCAACGGAAGAACCACCAGCCGCCGTTGGGGATGTTGCTGCGTACGACGTTGCCGTCGAGGTTTCCGGCGGCGTCCCAGTAGGCCTGGTTGGCGTACACCTTGTTGCGCTCGAACATCGAGACCCACTGCACGAGTTGGCCCGGTACGGAGAGGTCGCGGCGGTTGGCGTACTCGTCGATGTTGATCTTCAGCGGGGAGATGCCGAGGGTCTTCTCGATCGAGCGGTAGGTGTCGTAGTTCCCCTGGAAGTTGCGAAGGGAGCTGGAGTCCAGTTCGTGCCAGGTCATGATCTGGGGAAGGACGTTCTCGCGCTTGGCGAAGGTGAGGAAGTCCGTCAACAGGCGCGTGTGGTAACCGGATTCGTTGGGGCCTGCGATCCTGGCGTCCGGATCGATCGCGCGGATGCGCTGGTACACCGTCTTCCAGTCCTTGAGGAACCGGTCCCGGTTGGCCGCGTACTGCGCCGGGTCGGAGGTGCCGAGGTTGTACCAGATCTGGTCGGGCTCGTTGAAGGGGATGTAGACGAACCGGTCGCTGTTCGGATCGGCCGCCACCTCCCTGACGATCTTGTCGACCTTCGGGAGGTAGTCGTCGATGCCCAGATCCTCGTACGGCCACTTCGCGTAGATGTCCTGCATCATCACGTTGATCTCGCCGCCGCCGTTGCGGAAGAACGACTTGGAGACGGTGAGCGCGTCACCGTTGGGGTGCTGGGCGCCGCCCTCCGGCTTCTGCGAGATGCTGGTGATCTTCAGGGGTGCCAGAGCGGCGTCACTGGGTACGCCGTCGTCGCTGAGCCCGTACAGCGTGCCGTTGGCGCCGTGCATCACCGGGCCTTCGGACGCGGCGAGGTCGACGGTGACGCGCTGCGGGACGGCGGTACCTCCAGTTCGAGCGAAGCCGACAGTGGGGGAAGCGGCCGCGGGTCCCGCCGCGGGGAGGGTGCCTGCCATGACGGCTGCTCCAAGTACCGCGGTGACAAAGGCGGTTCGGGGGTGGCGTGATCGCCTGCGGCTTGCTCGCGCAGGGGTGGGGG
>NZ_JARGEF010000111.1:0-24912 GCF_033794725.1 Streptomyces sp. ID05-39B
GGCCTGCACCTGTTCACGTTCAACCAGATCGCCGAGACGGAGCGGTGGCGCCGCGGGTTGCTGGACCAGTTGGGTGGCTGAAGCCGTTTACGGCCGCGGCGGGACCGGAATCCGGTCCCGCCGCTCTGTGGCCGCGGTTCAGCGGAAGACGCTCGACACCGTGATCAGCATCCGGTTCGGAGTGGCCGCCTCGCCCAGGGTCCGGGAGATGCCGTAGGCCGGGGCCACCGGACCGAGTTCGGTAACGCAATTGTTCCAGATGGGCGTTGGGATCGGAAACGTCGAAGTGGACCGCATGAGGAAACGGCCCTGAAGTCGATCGTCGAACTACCGGCTTTCCATGATGTTGTCGGAGTTCCTGACGAGAACGCCGCTCACAGCGTGGACCATTCCGGCGCTGTCGGGACAGGGGAGGGTGAGGACGCACTCACGGCCCAGGTTGCGGTCGGGGGGACTCCAGCGGCCTCCGTTGGCGCGTAATGCACAACATGGTGAGCAATATGCAACATGGTCGACTTGGAGCCGCCCGCGGTCAAGGGTGGGCGGGTAAAGGCGCGCATGGCGAAATCGTCATCCGCCAACCTCTTGACGTCGGTCTGCCCATTCGACACTCTGTTCCACCAGAAGCAATTGAGTGCACGATGCGCAACGAATTTTCATTGAAAGGCTCGTCGCGTGGCAGACCTGTATGTGGATGGCGAATGGCGGGATCCAGTGGCCGGCGGTCACCGGGACATCCGATGCCCCGCTGACGGCACGCTCGCGGCGACCGTCTCGGAAGGCACACGCGCCGACACCGAGGCGGCGATCGCCGCCGCACGCCGGGCCTTCGACGCGGGGCACTGGCCGAGCACCCCCGAGCGGGAGCGTGCCGCGCTGCTGCTGCGCACCGCCGACATCATCGAGCGCGATGCCAAGGAATTCGCCCGCGCGGAGTCCCTGGACACCGGCAAGCGGCTGGTGGAGAGCGAGTACGACATCGCCGATGTCGTGTCCTGCTTCCGCTATTACGGCGGCATCGGGGGTACCGAGGCCGGCCGGGTGATCGACACCGGCCGCGACGACGCCGTGAGCCGGGTCGGGTACGAGCCGGTCGGGGTGTGCGGGCTGATCACGCCCTGGAACTACCCGCTGCTGCAAGCCAGTTGGAAGGTCGCCCCGGCGCTGCTCGCCGGTAACACGATCGTCCTCAAGCCCAGCGAGCTCACTCCCTCCACCTCGATCCTGCTGATGAAGGCGCTGGAGGAGGCGGGGCTTCCGGCAGGGGCCGCCAACCTTGTCCTGGGCGCCGGGCCCGAGGTGGGAGCGCCGCTGTCCGAGGACCCGGCCGTGGACATGGTCTCCTTCACCGGAGGCCTTGAGACGGGCAAGCGGATCATGGCCACCGCCGCCACGAGCGTGAAGAAGGTGGCGCTGGAGCTCGGCGGCAAGAATCCCAACGTCGTCTTCGCCGACGCCGACTTCGAGACGGCCGTGGACTTCGCCCTCACGGCCGTCTTCCTGCACTCGGGGCAGGTCTGCTCGGCCGGCGCCCGCCTCATCGTCGAGGACTCCCTGCACGACCGCTTCGTCGACGAGGTCGTCCGCCGCGCCCGGCAGATCCGCCTCGGCGGCCCCTTCGACCCCGAGGCCGAGACCGGAGCGCTGATCTCCGCACAGCACGTGGAGAAGGTGGAGGCATACGTCGCGGCCGGTGTCGCCGAAGGTGCCGTACTGCGCTGCGGCGGCGTACGACCCGCCGACCCCGGGCTGGGAGACGGCCACTACTACCCGCCCACCGTGCTCGACGAGTGCCGGCAGGACATGCGCGTGGTGCACGAGGAATCGTTCGGGCCCGTGCTCACCGTGGAGCGCTTCACGGACGAGGACGACGCCGTACGCATTGCCAACGACACCGAGTACGGACTCGCCGGAGCCGTCTGGACCCAGGACGCCGGCAAGGCTCAGCGGGTCGCCCGGCGGCTGCGCCACGGCACGGTGTGGATCAACGACTACCACCCCTACGTGCCGCAAGCGGAATGGGGTGGCTTCGGGCACTCCGGCGTGGGCCGGGAGCTGGGACCGACCGGCCTGAACGAGTACCGAGAGCCCAAGCACATCTGGCAGAACATCCAACCTCGGCCGCAGCACTGGTTCCGCGGCTGAATGCCGAAAGAAGGTCGAACGTGACCACACAGACCGAGGTGTCGCAGCGGCGCGGCACGCCCCGGGACTCGGGCTCCACCCCGGTCATATCCGTGCGCAGGCTGTGGAAGGTGTTCGGGCCGAAGGCCGACCAGGTGCCGGAGTCCGAGGAGTTGTGCGGGCTCACCCGCCGTGAGCTCATGGACCGCACCGGATGCACCGCCGCCGTACGCGACGTCCACTTCGACGTCTCGCCCGGCGAGGTCTTCGTCGTCATGGGCCTGTCCGGCTCCGGCAAGTCCACGCTGGTGCGATGTCTGACCCGGCTGATCGAACCCACCGCCGGTGAGATCGTCTTCGAGGGCGAGGACATCCGCGAGGCGGACCCGGCCCGCCTGCGCGACCTGCGACGCCGCAAGTTCTCCATGGTCTTCCAGCACTTCGGTCTGCTGCCCCACCGCCGCGTCGTCGACAACGTGGCGTTCGGGCTGGAGATCCGGGGCATGAGCAGGACCCAGCGGACCAAGCGGGCCCAGGAGGTCGTCGAACTCGTCGGCCTCGCGGGCTACGAGAACTCCTATCCCGACCAGTTGTCCGGCGGCATGCAGCAGCGCGTCGGCCTGGCCCGTGCGCTGGCCGGCGATCCGGACGTGCTCTTCTTCGACGAGCCGTTCTCGGCGCTCGACCCGCTGATCCGCCGCGACATGCAGAACGAGGTCATCCGGCTGCACCACGAGGTCGGCAAGACCATGGTGTTCATCACCCACGACCTCTCCGAGGCACTCAAACTGGGCGACCGCATCCTGATCATGCGCGACGGCAAGATGGTCCAGTGCGGCACCGGCGACGAACTCGTGGGCGCCCCGGCGGACGACTACGTCCGCGACTTCGTCAAGGACGTGCCGCGCGGTGATGTGCTCACCCTGCGCTGGATCATGCGTCCGGTCGAGGACGGCGACGCCCTGGACGGCCCGGAGCTGGGCCCGGACGTCGTGGTGAAGGAGGCCACCCGGGCGGTGCTCGCGGCCGACAGGCCGGTCAAGGTCGTCGAGAACGGCAAGCTGCTCGGCATCGTCGGCGACGAGGAGATCCTCGCGGTGGTCGCCGGGCAGGAAGGCGGCGCGTGATGACGGTCGCCGTCGAGGAACCCGAAAAGACACAGGCAGTCCAGCCGCTCGCTCCTGTCAAAGAGACACGCAGGGTCAGCCGGCCGATGGTGGTCGGCGCGATCCTGGTCGGCTGGTTGGTGCTCTTCGTCGTACTGCGCGGAAAGCAGACCCTGTCCCTCGCGGCCGCCGACCTCACCGATCTGCACCGGTGGATCAACGACGTCAACGACTCGATCGGCGCGAACCGCAATTCCAACCCATTGTTCCTGTACTTCTTCAACGAGATCCGCCTGGTCATCGACTCCCTGGTGACCTTCGTCCAGGAGCTGATCTCACAGCCGTCCGCCGGCCGGCCCGTGCCGCAGATCGGCTGGCTGGGTGTCGTCGGCATCGCGGGCTATGTCTCCTGGGCCGTGGGTAACTGGCGGGTCGCGCTGCTGGCGGTGGCCGGCTTCACCTTCCTGGGCCTGCAGGGTCTGTGGCAGGAGAGCATGGACACCCTGTCGCTCACTGTCTCCGCCGTCTTCGTCGCGCTGCTGTTCGCGATCCCGCTGGGCGTGTGGGCGGGGCTGTCCCACCGGTTCAACCGGATCGCGACGCCCTTCCTGGACTTCATGCAGACGATGCCGACCTTCGTCTATCTGGCCCCGCTGACCCTGTTCTTCCTCATCGGCGGAGCCTCCGCCACGATCGCCACGGTGATCTACGCGGCCCCGCCGGCGATCCGCATCACCGCGCACGCCATCCGTTCCATACCGCAGACGACGGTGGAGGCGGCCGAATCGATGGGGGCGACGCGACGGCAGGCCCTGCAGAAGGTCCTGCTGCCGATGTCCAAGCGGACCGTGGTGATGGGCGTCAACCAGACCATCATGGCCGCCCTGGCCATGGTGACCATCGCGGCCCTGATCGACGCGCCCGGCCTCGGCAAGACCGTCGTGCAGGCGCTCCAGTCGCTCGACGTGGGCACGGCCTTCAACGCGGGCCTGTCCATCGTCGTCCTGGCGATCGTCCTCGACCGTGTCACGACCGCGGCCAGCGCACGCGCGGAGGAGGCCCGGCGCTCGAAGAACCGCTTCCTCGCATGGCGGCGGCCGCTGCTGGGCGTGGGCGCGGTGGTCACCGGCGTCCTGATCTACATGTCGCACGCCTACCTGTGGGCGGCGGAGTTCCCCGGCGAGGGCGGTGTCGGAAGCTCCATCGCGAGCGCGGCCGACACCGCGACGACCTGGGTGCAGGACGACCTCTCCGGCCTCACCAACGCCGTCCGCGACGTCCTCACCTACGGTCTGCTCAACCCGTTTCAGACGCTGCTCACCGACTCCCCTTGGTGGCTCGTCGGCGCGGCCCTGGTCGCGGTCGGCGTCGTCCTCGGAGGCCGGCGCGTCGGCATCACCACGGCGGTCTGCGTGGGCCTGCTGGTCGCCACCGGAGTGTGGTCGGACAGCATGACGACGATGGCCTCGACCGTCGTCGCCACCATGCTGGTGATGCTGCTCGGCATCGTCTTCGGCGTGTGGATGGGGCGCAGCCCGCTCGTGGACCGGCTACTGCGGCCCAGCCTGGACGCGGCACAGGTCATGCCGCCCTTCGTCTATCTTGTGCCGTTCCTCGCGCTGTTCGGCGCGACCCGCTTCACGGCGATCGTCGCCGCTGTCGTCTACGCGGCCCCCGTCACCATGAAGATCATCGCGGACGGGGTGCGGAACGTGCCCGCGACGACCGTGGAGGCGGCCACCTCCGCCGGGTGCAACACCTGGCAGATCATCAGCAAGGTCCAGCTGCCGATGGCACGCGGCGCCCTGACTCTCGCGACCAACCAGGGCCTGATCTACGTGCTGTCGATGGTGGTGGTGGGCGGCCTGGTGGGCGCGGGCGCCCTCGGCTACGACGTCGTGGCCGGCTTCTCGCAGGGGCAACTGTTCGGGAAGGGGCTCGCCGCGGGGCTCGCCATCGTCCTTCTCGGAGTCATGTTCGACCGGATCACTCAGGCAGCAGCGCGGCGTAACAGCGCTTAAGGAGCAACTGATCATGGCAAGGCACGCAACACAGTGGAGAGTCGGCGCGGCCGGCATAGCGGGCGTAGCTGTTCTCGGACTGACCCTCACCGCCTGCGGCGGTGCGAAGGTCGGCGACTCGTCCGAGGCCGACGGCTCGGGCGACTCCGGCAAATGCGGCACCTTCAACCTTGCCGTCAACCCGTGGGTGGGCTACGAGGCCAACGCGGCCGTCATCGCGTACGTCGCGGAGCACGACCTCGGCTGCAAGGTCAACCAGAAGGACCTGAAGGAAGAGATCGCCTGGCAGGGCTTCGGGACGGGCGAGGTGGACGCCGTCGTGGAGAACTGGGGTCACGACGACCTGAAGAAGAAGTACATCACCGACCAGAAGACCGCTGCCGACGCCGGCCCGACCGGCAACGAAGGTCTGATCGGCTGGTACGTGCCGCCGTGGCTGGCCAAGGCGCACCCGGACATCCTCGACTGGAACAACCTCAACAAGTACGCGGCCGAGTTCAAGACGTCCGAGTCCGGCGGCAAGGGCCAGCTCCTCGACGGGGACCCGTCGTTCGTCACCAATGACGAGTCGCTGGTGAAGAACCTGAAGCTGGACTACAAGGTCGTGTACGCGGGCAGCGAGACCGCCCTCATCCAGACCTTCCGCAAGGCGGAGAAGGACAAGGAATGGGTGATCGGCTACTTCTACGAGCCGCAGTGGTTCATGTCCGAGGTGCCACTGGAGAAGGTCAAGCTGCCCGAGTACAAGGAGGGCTGCGACGCCGACCCCGAGAAGATCGACTGCGACTACCCCGTCTACAAGCTGGACAAGATCGTCAGCGCGAAGTTCGCCAAGTCGGGCAGCCCCGCCTATGACCTGGTGAAGAACTTCAGCTGGACCAACGACGACCAGAACGTCGTGGCGAAGTACATCGCGGTGGACAAGATGGCTCCGGAGGCCGCGGCCAAGAAGTGGGTCGAGGCCAACCGCGACAAGGTGGAGGCCTGGATCAAGTAGCGCCGGACAGGGGCGGTACGCCGGTCGAATGATGCCCGGCGGGCGGTGCGCGTGGGGTGCGCACCGCCCGCCGGGCATCGTCGTGTTCCGGCCCGTGTTCCGGCCCGCTTTCCGAGGTCTCCGCACTCTTGACACCCACCTGCGCGGAAGGCACATTGAGTTGCGCTAATTGAATCGAGTTGCGTAAACAGCAACTCGGTCGGCTCGACTGGTCAACAAACCGGAGGTGCGGCGATGGCGGGACCGCGTGTGGTCATCATCGGAGCGGGAGTCGTCGGCGCGGCTCTCGCGGACGAGATCTCGGAGCGGGGCTGGACCGACGTGACCGTGGTCGACCAGGGTCCGCTCCCGGCCACCGGGGGCTCGAGCTCGCACGCCCCTGGCCTGGTCTTCCAGACGAACTCCTCGAAGACCATGACGGAGATGGCCCGCTACACCGTCGAGAAGTTCTGCTCTCTCGACGTCGACGGCAAGCCCTGCTTCCTGCAGGTCGGCGGGCTGGAGGTGGCGACCACGCCGGAGCGCCTCGCGGAACTGCACCGCCGGCACGGCTGGATCACCGCCTGGGGCATCGAGTCGCGGATCCTGACCGCCGACGAGTGCGTCGAGAGGCACCCGCTGGTCGCCCGCGACAAGGTCCTCGGCGGCCTCCTCGTCCCGACCGACGGCCTCGCCAAGGCGGTCCTCGCCGTCGAGGCGCAGATCCGCCGGGCCACCGAGCGCGGCGTCCGCTTCCTCGCCCGCCACGAGGTCCTCGACGTCCTCAAGTGTGACGGCGAGGTGACCGGCGTCCTGACCGACCAGGGCGAGATCCCCGCCGACATCGTCGTGTGCTGCGCCGGCATCTGGGGACCGAAGATCGCCCGCATGGCCGGCATGAACCTGCCTCTGACCCCGCTCGCCCACCAGCTCGCCTGGACCGGCCCCGTACCGGCCCTCGCCGGCCAGACCGAGGAGGCGGTCCGCCCGATCCTGCGCCACCAGGACGCCGACCTCTACTACCGCGACCGCTTCGACGGTATCGGCATCGGCTACTACGGCCACCGCCCGATGCCCATCACCGCCGACAAGATCCTCTCCGTGGACGAGGCCGACGAGATGCCCTCGGTCCTGAAGTTCACCGAGGACGACTTCGCGCCCGCCTGGACCGAGACCCAGTCCCTGCTCCCCGCGACCGGCGAGGCGAAGATCGAGGAGGGCATCAACGGCCTTTTCTCCTTCACCACCGACAACTTCCCGCTGCTCGGCGAGTTTCCGGACGTCAAGGGCTTCTGGGTCGCCGAGGCCGTGTGGGTCACCCACTCCGCGGGCGTCGGCCGGGCGATGGCCGAATGGCTGGTCGACGGCCACTGCTCGTCCTTCGACCTGCACGAGTGCGACGTCAACCGCTTCGAGCCGCACCAACTGGCCCCGGAGTACGTCCTGGCCCGCGACTGCCAGAACTTCGTCGAGGTCTACGACATCCTCCACCCCCTCCAGCCGTCCGGCGACCCGCGCCCCATCCGCACCAGCCCCTTCCACCCTCGCCAGCAGGAGCACGGTGCCTTCTTCCTGGAGGCGAACGGCTGGGAGCGCCCGCAGTGGTACGAAGCCAACGCGAAGCTGGTCGAGGGCCGTTCCATCCCCACCCCCAACGACTGGGCCGCCCAGTTCTGGTCGCCCGTCGTCGGCGCCGAGGCCCAGGCCACCCGCGAGACCGTCGCGATGTACGACATGACGGCCCTCAAGCGGCTGGAGGTGAGCGGGCCCGGCTCCGCCGAGTTCCTTGAGCGCCTGTGCACCGGCAAGGTCGCCAAGTCCGTCGGCTCAGTCACCTACACGCTGCTCCTCGACCACGACGGCGGCATCCGCAGCGACGTCACCGTCGCCCGCCTGGCCCGTGACCTCTTCCAGGTCGGCGCCAACGGCAACCTGGACCTGGACTGGTTCAGCCGCCACCTCCCGGCGGACGGCACGGTCCAGGTCCGCGACATCACGCCTGGCACCTGCTGCATCGGCCTGTGGGGCCCGCTGGCCCGCGAGGTCCTCCAACCGCTGACGGACGAGGACTTCACCAACGACGGCCTGAAGTACTTCCGCGCCAAGCGCGCCTACATCGGCAGCGTCCCGGTGACCGCGATGCGCTTGTCCTACGTCGGTGAACTCGGCTGGGAGCTCTACACCACCGCCGACCAGGGCTTGAAGCTCTGGGACACCCTGTGGCAGGCGGCCGAGCCCCTCGGCGGTGTCATCGCGGGCCGCGGCGCCTTCAACAGCCTCCGCCTGGAGAAGGGCTACCGCTCTTTCGGCACCGACATGACCTACGAGCACGACCCCTACGAGGCCGGCGTCGGCTTCGCCGTCAAGCTCGACAAGGGCGACTTCATCGGCAAGGCCGCGCTGGAGCGCCGTAAGGAAGACGTGAGGCGCAAGCTGGCCTGCCTCACCATCGACGACCCGCAGTCGGTCGTCCTGGGCAAGGAGCCGGTGTACGACGGCGACCACGCGGTCGGCTACGTCACCAGCGCCGCCTACGGCTACACCATCGGCAAGGGCATCGCCTACGCCTGGCTCCCGGCCGAGTCGGCCGCCCCGGGCACGCCCGTGCAGATCGGCTACTTCGACCAGCGCGTCGAGGCGCTCGTCGCCGAGGAGCCTCTGTTCGACCCCACCATGTCCCGCCTCCGTGGCTGACATCCCGCGTCGCATCCGAGGGAAGGAACACCGCCGGTGAATGCACAGCTGCTCGACGGCAAGGCGACCGCCGCCGACATCCGCCGCGAACTCGCGGAGCGCGTGGCCAAGTTGACGGCCACGAACGGCCGCCCGCCGGGCCTGGGCACGGTCCTGGTCGGCGACGACCCCGGCAGCCGTGCCTACGTCGCCGGTAAGCACCGTGACTGCGCCCAGGTCGGCGTCGCCTCCATCCGCCGGGACCTGCCGGCCGACGCCTCGCAGCAGCAGGTCGAGGAGACGATCGACGAGCTCAACGCCGACCCGGCCTGCACCGGCTACATCGTCCAGCTCCCGCTCCCGCGCCACCTGGACGCGGGCGCCGTACTGGAACGCATGGACCCGGCCAAGGACGCCGACGGCCTACACCCCGTCAACCTCGGCCGGCTCACCCTGGGCGTCGAGGCCCCACTGCCGTGCACCCCGCGTGGCATCGTCGAACTGCTCCGCCGTCATGACGTGCCCCTCGCCGGAGCACGGGTCTGCGTGATCGGCCGCGGCGTCACGGTCGGACGCCCCATCGGCCTCCTCCTCACCCGTCGCTCCGAGAACGCCACCGTCACCCTCTGCCACACCGGTACCAAAGGCCTCGCCTGGCACGTACGCGAGGCCGACATCGTCATCGCCGCCGCCGGCTCGCCCGCACTGATCACCAAGGACATGCTGCGCCCCGGGGCCGCGATCCTGGACGTCGGCATCACCCGCACCGACCAGGGCCTGGTCGGAGACATCGACCCGGACGCCGCCCAGGTCGCCGGCTGGATCGCGCCCATGCCCGGCGGTGTGGGCCCCATGACCCGAGCGATGTTGCTCGCCAACGTCGTCGAGGCCGCCGAGAGGAACGCCACCGCCGTATGAACGCGCACGTCCCCACGTACCCGCAGCATCCACATCTTGCAGAAGCCCTTTCAGAAGACGGAGACGTCCGATGAGCTCCCGTACCCCCGGCGCCGACCTCCCCGACCACCCCGACTTCCTGTGGCGTAATCCCGAGCCCAAGAAGTCGTACGACGTGGTGATCGTCGGGGGCGGCGGACACGGCCTGGCCACCGCGCACTACCTTGCCAAGAACCACGGCATCACCAATGTCGCGGTACTGGAGAAGGGCTGGCTCGCGGGCGGCAACATGGCCCGCAATACCACGATCATCCGCTCCAACTACCTGTGGGACGAGAGCGCCGGCATCTACGAGCACGCGCTCAAACTCTGGGAGGGACTGGCGGAGGAACTCGACTACCCCATCCTCTTCTCCCAGCGCGGCGTGCTGAACCTCGCGCACAGCCTCCAGGACATCCGCGACAGCGTGCGCCGCGTGGAGGCGAACCGCCTCAACGGCGTGGACGCGGAGTGGCTCGACGCGGACAGCGTCAAGGAAGTCTGCCCGATCGTCAACATTTCGCAGGACGTGCGCTACCCGGTCCTGGGCGCCACGTACCAGCCGCGCGCGGGCATCGCCAAGCACGACTACGTGGCCTGGGGCCTGGCCCGCTCGGCAGACGCGGCGGGCATCGACATCATCCAGAACTGCGAGGTCACCGGCCTCGACGTGGTCGGCAACCGCGTCGTCGGAGTCCAGACCAACCTCGGCCCCATCGCGGCCGGAAAGGTCGCGCTCTGCTCGGCGGGCCACACCTCGGTCCTCGCGGCGATGGCCGGCATCGAACTCCCCATCCAGAGCCACCCGTTGCAGGCCCTGGTCTCCGAGCTCCTGGAGCCGGTACACCCCACGGTCGTCATGTCCAACGCCGTCCACGTGTACGTCAGCCAGGCGCACAAGGGCGAGCTTGTGATGGGCGCGGGCATCGACGCGTACAACTCGTACACCCAGCGCGGTGCCTTCCACATCATCGAAGAGCAGATGGCGGCGGCCCTGGAGCTGTTCCCGGTCTTCGCCCGCGCCCACGTGCTGCGCACCTGGGGCGGCATCGTCGACACCAGCCCCGACGCCTCACCGATCATCGGGCTCAGCCCCGTCGACAACCTCTATCTCAACTGCGGCTGGGGAACGGGCGGTTTCAAGGCCACCCCGGGCGTCGGCTGGGTCTACGCCCACACCATTGCCCACGACACCCCGCACGCCCTCAACGCCCCCTTCTCGCTCGACCGTTTCACCACCGGCGCGCTCGTCGACGAGCACGGCGCTGCCGCGGTGGCCCACTAGGGAGCCCATCCATGCTGCTCATCCCCTGCCCGTGGTGCGGGCCCCGCGACGAGGCCGAGTTCCACTACGGCGGCCAGGCGCACGTGCCGTACCCGGAGGACCCGGCGTCCCTCACCGACGAGGAGTGGGCGCGCTACCTCTTCTTCCGCGACAACCCCAAGGGCCCCTTCGCCGAACGCTGGACCCACGCGGTGGGCTGCCGCCGCTGGTTCAACGCGGTGCGGGACACATCGACGAACGAGGTTCTGGCGGTATACCGGTCGGGCGAGGAACGCCCGGCGACTGTTGAGCCGAGGCAGGCTGTCTCAGCCCGTCCGGGGGTCCCCCCTCTGGGGGAGTTCGAGGACGAGGCCCCTTCAGGGCCGACGGGGGTCCAGGAGGCTGAGCCCCTTCAGGACGGGACGGGTGGGAGCGGCGGGGGCGAACCTCATCTCCGCCACGCCACCCGCGGCCGTATCGACCGTGAGACCCCCCTCACCTTCACCTTCGACGGCACCGAATATCAGGGCTACCGAGGCGACACCCTCGCCTCCGCCCTCCTCGCGGCCGGCGTCATCCATGCCTCCACCAGCATCAAGCTCGGCCGCCCCCGAGGCATCTTCTCCGCCGGGGTCGAAGAGCCCAACGCGGTCATCCAGATCGAGGAGCCCTTCCCGGAGCCGATGCTCCCCGCCACGACTGTCGAGCTCTACGACGGGCTCGTCGCGAGCAGCCTTCCCGGTCAGGGCCGCCTCGCCACCGAACCGGACCCGGCCCGCTACGACGCTGTACACGCCCACTGCGACCTGCTGGTCGTGGGCGCGGGCCCGGCAGGCCTCGCGGCCGCGGCAGCGGCAGCGAGGAGCGGCGCCCGCGTCATCCTCGCCGACGACCAGCCGGAACTCGGCGGCAGCCTCCTGGGCACGGCCGAGCACCTCGACTGGGTGCGGGAGGTGACGGAGCAGCTCGACGCCGCCCCTGAGGTCCGCGTCCTGACCCGCACCACCGTCTTCGGCTACTACGACGACAACCACCTCCTCGCCGTCGAACGCCGCACCAATCACCTCGGCGCCGACGCCCCCGAGAACGTCTCCCGCGAACGCGTCTGGCGCATCCGTGCCCGCCGCGTCGTCCTCGCGACCGGCGCGCACGAGCGCTCGCTGGCCTTCCCGGACAACGACCGACCCGGCGTGATGCTGGCCGCCTCGGCCCGTACGTACGTCAACCGCCACGGGGTTCTGCCGGGCCGCCACGCGGTGGTCTTCACCACCAACGACAGCGCGTACACGGCGGCGCTGGACCTGGCTTCGGCGGGTCTTGCCATCGCGGCGATCGTCGACACCCGACCCGACCCGGGGGAGTGGGCCGAGCGCGCCAGGGCGGCCGGTATCAAGGTGCTGGCCGGGCACGCCGTCACCGGCACGGAAGGCGACACACGCCTCAACGCCGTGACCGTCGCCCCCTACGGAGAGTCCGCGGGTCAGCGGCAGTTCGCCGCAGACCTGCTGCTGGTCTCTGGCGGCTGGAACCCGGTGGCGCACCTGTTCAGCCAGTCCGGCGGCAAGCTCCGTCACGACGAGACGCTGGGCTCCTTCGTCCCCGAAACCTGCCGCCAGGCGGTCGAGGTCGTGGGCAGCGCGAGCGGCGTCCTCGACCCGGCCACTGTCCTGGCACAGGGCGCGACCGCCGGTGCCCGCGCCGTCGAGGCCGAGGGCTACACGCCCGCGACGCCCCGTCTCCCGGAGGTGCCCGCGCAGCCGCGGCCCACGCCGCCGATGCATGTGTACGTCGTCCCGGGTGACGCGGAAGGCCCCCGTTTCGTCGACCTCCAGCGTGACGTCACCGTCGACGACCTGTCCCGCGCGACCGGCGCCGGCCTGCGCTCGGTCGAGCACACCAAGCGCTACACCACGGCCGGCACCGCCAACGACCAGGGCAAGACCTCCGGCGTCCTGGCCAGTGGCATCGTCGCCGAACTCCTCGGCGTGGACATCTCGGCACTCGGCACGACCACGTTCCGTCCGCCGTACACCCCGGTCTCCTTCGCCGCCCTCGCGGGCCGCGACCGAGGCACGCTGAGCGACCCGGTCCGCACGACCGCCATCCACGAGTGGCATGCTGCGCACGGCGCCCTGTTCGAGAACGTCGGCCAGTGGAAGCGCCCCTGGTACTACCCGCAGGACGGCGAGGACATGGAAGCCGCCGTACTGCGCGAGTGCGCCGCCACCCGCGAGAGCGTCGGCTTCATGGACGCCTCCACCCTGGGCAAGATCGACGTACAGGGCCCGGACGCCGGCGTCTTCCTCGACCGGCTCTACACCAACATGATGAGCACCCTGAAGGTCGGCATGATCCGCTACGGCGTCATGTGCCGCCCGGACGGCATGGTCTTCGACGACGGCACGGTCATCCGCGTCGCCCCGGAGCGCTTTCTGGTCACCACGACGACGGGCAACGCAGCCGCCGTACTCGACTGGATGGAGGAGTGGCTCCAGACCGAGTGGCCCGAGCTGAAGGTCCACTGCACGTCCGTGACCGAGCAGTGGGCCACGGTCGCCCTGGTCGGTCCCAAGTCCCGCGAGGTACTCGGCTCGCTCGCACCCCGGCTGGCCGTCGCCAACGACGACTTCCCGTTCATGGCCTGGCGGGAGACGGCCGTCGCCGGCATCGAGGCCCGGGTCTGCCGGATCAGCTTCTCCGGCGAACTCGCTTACGAGATCAACGTGTCACCGTGGCAGGCCCTCGCCCTCTGGCAGGCCCTGTGCGAGGCCGGTGCCCCGTACGGCATCACCCCGTACGGCACGGAGACGATGCACGTCCTGCGGGCCGAGAAGGGCTACCCGATCATCGGCCAGGACACCGACGGCACCGTCACCCCCCAGGACCTCGGCATGAGCTGGGTGGTGTCGAAGAAGAAGCCCGACTTCATCGGCAAGCGCTCCTACGCCCGTGCCGACACCGTCCGCCCCGACCGCAAGCACCTCGTCGGCCTCCTCCCCGAGGACCCGGGTACCTTCCTCCCGGAGGGCACCCACCTCGTCGCCGACGGTGTGCTGCCGGCCCCGCCCGTCCCCATGCTCGGCCATGTCACGTCCAGTTACCGCAGCGCCGCCCTCGGCCGGACGTTCGCGCTCGCCCTGATCAAGGGCGGCCGGGACCGCATCGGTGAGCGGCTCTACGCCCCCGTCGGCGACCAACTGGTCCCGGTGACCGTAGCCAGCCCCATCCTCTACGACCCCGAGGGAGCCCGCCGCGATGGCTGAGACCGCCCTTACCGCCCCGCTCCGCAGCCCGCTGTCACAGGTCGCGGACCGCCTGGCCGCCGCGACCCACTCGTCCGGGGGTGCGATCAGGCTGGCTGAACTCCCCTTCCTGGCCCAGCTCAACGTGCGCCTGGACGCCAAGGGAGCGGCGGCGGCAGCCGTCGGACTCGCAATGGACCTGCAACTGCCGCTCCAGCCGAACACCGTCGTCCGCGCGGGGAAGTTGACCGTACTGTGGCTAGGCCCGGACGAGTGGCTGCTGGTGGGGCCGCCGGGCAGCGAGGGCGATCTGGAGAGCCGGATCCGGGAGGCGGCGCGGGACGAGCCCGTCTCGGTCACCGACGTCTCCGCGCAGCGCACCACGCTCCTCGTCACGGGCCCTCGCGCCCGTGACCTGTTGGCCCACGGCTGTCCGCTGGATCTGCATCCGCGGGTCTACGGCGCCGGCCGCTGTGCCCAGACGACCCTGGGCCGCACCCAGGTCGTCCTGGTCGCCCGGGACGAACCCAGGGCCGGATTCTGGGTCCTGGTGCGCTCGACGTTCGCCGGCTATCTGGCGGACTGGCTCCTCGATGCGGCGACCGAGTACCTCTGAGAAAACCCGACGGGCCCGTACCCCGTCGCCCTCTGGGAGCTCCGCCCAGGAGCTCCCACAGGGCTTTGTAGAGCATGTTTCGTCATACGCATCGAAAGTCGGACGCCTGTGACCGCCACCGCCCAGGCCACCACGCCACCCCACCGGGGAACACCGGTACGGCCTCCGGGAACCCCTGTACTCCACCCGCCGGGCCTGCCCCGACCCGGCCGGACGCTGGTCATGGGCGTCGTGAACGTGACGCCGGACTCGTTCTCCGACGGCGGGCTGTCGTTCGCCGCGGACGCGGCGGTCGCGTACGGGCTCGGGCTGCTCGAACAGGGCGCGGACATCGTGGACGTCGGTGGCGAGTCGACCCGCCCCGGCGCGGCACGCCCGTCGGTCGAGGAGGAGTTGCGACGGGTTCTGCCCGTCGTCCGGGGACTCGCCGCGGCGGGCGCGATCGTGAGCGTCGACACCATGCGGGCGGAGGTCGCCGCACGTGCGCTGGACACGGGTGCGCGGCTGGTCAACGACGTCTCAGGAGGGCTCGCCGATCCCGCGATGCTGCCGCTGATGGCCCGGACAGGCATGCCGTACGTGCTGATGCACTGGCGTGGACACTCCGCCGGCATGCAGGCGAACGCCGTCTACGACGACGTCGTCACCGATGTGCTCGATGAGCTGCGCCTGCGGATCGACGCCGCGTTGGAGGCGGGGATGGCGCCCGGCTGCCTGATCGTCGATCCCGGGCTGGGCTTCGCCAAGACGCCCGACCACAACTGGGAGCTCCTGGGGCGCCTCGGGGACGTCATGGCCCTGGGCCACCCCGTGCTCGTGGGCGCGTCACGAAAATCGTTCCTCGGTAGCCTGCTGGCGGACCGGACGACGGGACAACCCCGTCCCGCGGGGCAGCGCGATGCCGCGACCACCGCCGTGTCCGTGCTCGCGGCCGCACAGGGCGTCTGGTGTCTGCGCGTGCACGATGTTGCGTCGACGGCCGACGCGGTGCGCGTGACGGCCCGCTGGGGCGTCGAGGCGGCGGCGGCACCGTCGCCGTTGGGCTGAGCGCCGCAGGGGCGGAACGCCGTCGGGCCGAGCGCCCGTGCGGAGCCTCAGCCCAGATAGCCCATACGGCGGCTGATCTCGTCCGCGCCGCTGATCAGCGCGGGTGCGAACTCGTGGATGCGTTCCTCGGTGAAGCGGTATGTAGGGCCGGAGGCGCTGAGGGCGGCGACCACCTCGCCGTCGCGGGAGCGGATCGGGGCCGCCATGGCGTGCAGTCCGATCTCGAGTTCCTCCAGCGCCGCCGCGTATCCGCGCTCGCGCGCCTCGGCAAGGTCCTTCTCCAGCTTGGCCCGCGCGGTCAGGGTGCGCGGCGTCAGCTTCTGCGTCCCCGACGCCTCGAGCACGCCCGCGCGCGCCTTCTCCGGCAGATGGGCCAGCAGGATCTTGCCGCTCGACGTGGCGTGCACCGGGGTGAGCTGGCCGACCCAGTTGTGGGTGCCGACCGCGCCCGGGCCGCGTACCTGATACAGGTTGACGGCGTAGTGCTCCTGGAGGACTGCGATGTTGACCGTCTCGCCGATCTCCTCGCTGAGCCGCTCGCACACCGTGCGGCCTTGCTGGGTGATGTCGAGGCGGCCCGTGACCGCGCCGGCCAGGCGTACGATCCCGAAGCCCAGCCGGTACTTGCCCCGCTCGGCCGTCTGCTCGACCAGGCCGCGGGCTTCCAGGGCCCCGAGCAGCCGGAACGCGGTGGACTTGTGCACGTTGATCTCGCCGGCCACCTCGCTGACGCCCGCCTCGCCGCGCTGGGCGAGGATCTCCAGGACGCTGACAGCGCGGTCGACGGACTGCACTCCGTTCCCCGCGTGACCCGCTGTTTCGCTATCTGCGGCGTAGTTGCTCATGGCGCAACTATACGCATGGGTTCTCCACGGGTTCCACGGGTCTTCGTGCATCCCGCAGGGGCCGTGGAAGACGGCGGGAACGGCCGGATCCGGCCGCCCGCATGGTCGCACGGCCCGCCTCGTCAGCGGAAGACCACTGTGCAGTTCCCGTTCACCAGCACCCGGCTCTCGCTGTGCCATTCCAGGGCGCGGGCGAGCACCTGCGCCTCGACGTCACGGCCGAGGGTGACCAGTTCGTCGGGGTCGCGCGAGTGGTCCACGCGGACGACGTCCTGCTCGATGATCGGGCCTTCGTCGAGGTCGGGCGTGACGTAGTGGGCCGTGGCCCCGACGAGCTTCACGCCGCGCTGGTGCGCCTGGACGTACGGCCGGGCCCCCTTGAAGCTCGGCAGGAACGAGTGGTGGATGTTGATGGCCTTGCCTTCGAGCTGCTTGCACAGGTCGTCGGAGAGGATCTGCATATAACGGGCCAGCGTCACCAGGTCGACGTCCAGCTCGCGCACCAGCTCCAGCAGTCGCGCCTCGGCCTGGGCCTTGGTGTCCTTGGTCACCGGGATGTGGTGGAAGGGGATGCCGTAGCTCTGCGCCAGCGGCTCGAAGTCGCGGTGGTTGGAGACGATTGCCGGGATCTCGATGTTGAGCGCGCCCGTGGACTTGCGGAAGAGAAGGTCGTTCAGGCAGTGGCCGAACTTCGACACCATGATCAGCGTGCGCGTCGGGGTCGTCGCGTCGTGCAGTTGCCAGGTGATGCCGTACGCCTGGCCGACCGGGCTGAAGCCGGTGCGCAGGTTCTCCACGGAGACGCCGGGATCGGAGACGTCGAAGTGCACCCGCATGAAGAAGCGGTCCTGTAGCCGGTCGTTGAACTGCTGGCTCTCCAGGATGTTGCCGGAGTGGCTGATGAGAAAGGTGGTCACGGCGTGGACGAGACCGGCCTGGTCGGGACAGGAAAGGGTGAGGACGAACTCGCGGCCGGGCTGCGGTCGAGGAGACATTGCCTTCCTCCATCGTCAGGTGATGCGAATTGCGCAACACGGTGAGCTATACGCAACATAATCGAATGAGGGTGACCGAGTGGTCAAGGGGTCGTCCGGCGGAAGTGGCCCAGGTGCACCGAGATCTCGGGCTCCGCGCCCGCCGACGGCGGGCGAGGATCGGCGCGACAGTCTGCGCGAAAGCGGTCTCGGCCCTCCTGGCCAGGTGGATCACCCAACCGGGTGGCATGCGACCGGCCGGCCGCATGTCTGTGGGCTTCCGGCGTTGCGTCCGTGGCTGTCCGGTGTCCGTTTTCCGCCGGGATGGCAATTTCGCTCGGCCAACCCCTTGACAGTGACTGTCGGCAAGGAGACAGTTTGTTCGGTCGTTGCCTATGGCGAATAGGATTGCGCAATACGCAACTCGATCAAGTAGTTGCTCGGCCCCGCGGGTCTCGCCCGGGCCGGGTGAAGTTCTCTCCCGCCCCTGTCGATCGCTCCGGGGAGCGATCGATGTCCTCCCCGCCATCCAGAACATCAGGCCGAAGATCCCGAAGATCGCGTTCGGCCATCCCCTCGACGAGGAGATCGACCGTGACACACGAGGTACGCGCCGTCGTCGCCAGCCGGAAGGGCACACCGGTCTCGGTGGAGACCATCCTGGTGCCGAACCCCGGCCCCGGCGAGGCGCTGGTACGGGTGCAGGCCTGCGGTGTCTGCCACACCGACCTGCACTACCGGGAGGGCGGGATCAACGACGAGTACCCCTTCCTGCTCGGCCACGAGGCGGCCGGTGTCGTCGAGTCGGTCGGCGCGGGCGTCACCGACGTCGTGCCCGGCGACTTCGTCGTCCTCAACTGGCGTGCGGTCTGCGGCTCTTGTCGCGCCTGCAGCAAGGGCAAGCCCTGGTACTGCTTCGCCACCCACAACGCCACCCAGCCGATGACCCTCGCCGACGGCACCCCGCTGTCCCCGGCCCTCGGCATCGGCGCCTTCGCCGAGAAGACCCTCGTCGCCGCCGGCCAGTGCACCAAGGTCGACCCGGCCGCCTCGCCCGCCGCGGCCGGCCTGCTCGGCTGCGGGGTGATGGCCGGGTTCGGCGCCGCGGTCAACACCGGCGGCGTGCGCCGCGGCGACTCGATCGCGGTGATCGGCTGCGGCGGCGTGGGCATGGCAGCGATCGCGGGCGCCAAGGTGGCCGGTGCGAGCCGGATCATCGCCGTGGACATCGACGAGCGGAAGCTGAATTGGGCCGAGCAGTTCGGCGCCACCGACACCGTCGACTCCTCCCGGACCGACGCCGTCGAGGCGATCCGCGAACTCACCGGCGGCTTCGGCGCCGATGTCGTCGTGGACACGGTCGGGCGCCCCGAGACCTTCAAACAGGCCTTCTACGCCCGCGACCTGGCCGGCACCGCCGTCCTGGTCGGCGTCCCCACCCCGGAGCTGACCCTCGACCTGCCCCTGTTGGACGTCTTCGGCCGTGGCGGGGCACTGAAGTCCTCCTGGTACGGCGACTGCCTGCCCGCCCGGGACTTCCCCACCCTGATCGACCTCTACCTCCAGGGCCGCTTCGACCTGGGCGACTTCGTCACCGAGACGATCGCCCTGGACGACGTGGAGGCCGCGTTCGCCAAGATGAACCACGGCGACGTCCTGCGCTCGGTGGTGCTCCTGTGACCGCGCGGATCGAACGCCTCGTCACCTCCGGCACCTTCGCGCCGGACGGCGGCAGCTGGGAGGTCGACAACAACGTCTGCCTGATCGGCAACCACGACGCGGTCCTGGTGATCGACGCCGCGCACGACGTCGCGCGATGCGGCTGAGTTCCGGGGGTGAGCTGGGCTGGGAGATCTGCACCACCGCCGATCTCGGCGCCAAGCTGTGGGACACCCCCGCCCCGGAACTCAGGTGGAGATCGAGTACTTCGGCGCCAAGGGCGCGGCCGTCACCGCCGGCGAGCCCCTCTTCGACTCCGAGATGTCGTGCATCCGCCGCTGAACGGGACCCGTGATGGCAGCACCACACCTTCATCGGCAAGACTCCCAGGAGACGGACACATGGCCACTTCGTGCGACGTGATCGTCGTCGGCCTGGGCGGGATGGGCGGCGCGGCCGCCTGTCACCTCGCCGCCCGCGGTCAGCGAGTGCTCGGCATAGAGGGCTTCGGCCCCGCACGACCTCGGCTCCAGCCGTGGCGTGCCGCCCGGCTCCCGTATCCACCGGAAGGCGTACTTCGAGGACCCGGGGCCGCGGCCTGTAGGTACGTCAGCACGCCGGACGAGCACTTCGTCCTCGCCCGGCATCCCGAGCACCCGCAGGTGATCGTGGCCTGCGGCTTCTCCGGCCACGGGTTCACGTTCGTCCCCGTCATCGGCGAGATCCTCGCCGACCTGGCAACCGTCGGCACGACCGACCACCCCATCGCTCTGTTCGACCCTCGCCGCGTGCGCGTCCGACATTCTCCGAAGGTGACGAGATGACCATTACGAACCTGCCGCCCAGCCTGATCCCCACGCTGTCCGGCGAGTACTACACGGACCTCGAGGTCTTCGCGCAGGAGCAGGAGCGGGTCTTCGAGGCCATGTGGTTCTGCGTGGCCCGCGCCGCGGAGCTGGACAAGCCCGGCGCCTTCCGCACCTACCAGGTGGGCCGTGAGAGCGTGCTGATCTCCCGCTCGCGGGACGGCTCGATCAAGGCGTTCCTCAACATCTGCCGACACCGTGGCGCCAAGTTGTGCACCGAGGAGTCCGGTGAGGTGAAGCGGGCCTTCCAGTGCCCGTACCACGCCTGGACCTACGGCCTGGACGGCAAGCTGGTCGCCGCGCCCAACCTGACGTCGATGCCTGATATCGACCGGACCGAGTACGGCCTGATCAACGTCCATGCGCGGGAGTGGCTCGGCTATGTGTGGGTGTGCCTCGCCGACGAGCCGCCGTCCTTCGAGGCGGACGTGCAGGGCGCGATCGTCGAGCGGCTCGGCGACGTCGAGTCGATCGAGCGCTACGGCATCCACGACCTGAAGCTGGGCCGCCGTATCACCTATGACGTGAAGGCCAACTGGAAGCTCATCATCGAGAACTTCATGGAGTGCTACCACTGCGCCACGATTCACCCCGAACTCACCGAAGTGCTGCCGGAGTTCGCGGACGGTTACGCCGCCCAGTACTACGTGGGTCATGGTGCCGAGTTCGGCGAGGACGTCCAGGGCTTCACGGTGGACGGCTCCGAGGGGCTGGACCGCATCCCGGGCGTGGCTGACGATCAGGACCGCCGCTACTACGCGATCACCGTCCGGCCGCAGGTCTTCATCAACCTCGTCCCCGACCACGTGATCTTCCACCGGATGTACCCGATGGCGCCCGACCGCACGGTCGTCGAGTGCGATTGGCTGTACCTGCCCGCCGTCGTCGAGAGCGGCAAGGACGTGGACCGTTCGGTGGAGCTGTTCCACCGGGTCAACCGGCAGGACTTCGATGCCTGCGAGCGCACCCAGCCGGCGATGAGCTCGAAGGCGTACGCCAAGGGCGGCGTGCTGGTGCCCAGCGAGCACCACATCGGCGCCTTCCACGACTGGGTGAATGAGCGCCTGGGCGCCCCTCAGGGGTGACTCAGCCCAGATAGCCCATCCGGTGACTGATCTCCTCGGCCCCCTCGATGAGCACCGGGGACAGCTCGTGCATGCGCTCCTCGGTCAACCGGTACCCGGGCCCGGAGGCGCTGAGCGCCGCGATGACGTCGCCGTCCCGGTTGCGCACCGGGGCAGCCATCGCGTGCAGACCGACCTCCAGCTCCTCAAGGGTGAACGAGTAGCCCCGATCCCGTGTCTCGGCGAGGTTCTTCTCGAGCTTCGTCTTCGCGGTGATGGTGCGCGGGGTGACCTTCTTCAAGCCGGCAGAGGCCAGCAGCGCGGTGCGCTCCTTGACGGGCATGTGTGCCAGCAGGATCTTGCCACTGGAGGTGGCGTGCAGGGGGGTGAGTTGACCCACCCAGTTGTGCGCGGTGATCGCCCCGGGGCCGCGCACCTGGTAGAGGTTGATCGCGTAGTGCTCCTGCATGACGGCGATGTTCACGGTCTCGCCGAGTTGCTCGGCGAGGCGCTCGCACACCGGGCGGCCCTGCTGCGTGATGTCGATACGGCCGGTGACCGCGCCGGCCAGTCGGACGATGCCGAAGCCGAGGCGGTACTTGCCGCGCTCGCCGGCCTGCTCCACCAGACCCCGCGCCTCCAGAGCGCCGAGCAGCCGGAACGCCGTGGACTTGTGCACCTCGATCTCGCCCGCCACCTCGCTGACGCCCGCCTCGCCACGCTGAGCGAGGATCTCCATGACGCTGATGGCGCGGTCGACCGACTGCACACCGCCGGTTTGCGCGTTTGACGTTTCTGTGTCCGGGCTGTAGTTGCTCACAGTGAAACTATACGCGTAGTAAACAACGTAGCTGCAAGTAACCGTGGCGAAACAAGGGCCTCGAAGTTGCGTTGTTCGCAACCTGGTGCGTATCGTGCGACAGGGTCTAGCATGCCTCGCATATCTACGGCGCGAGCGAGACGAGGCACCATGGCTCCCTTGCAGTACGACTTCGTCATCGTCGGTGGCGGTTCGGCCGGCAGTGCACTGGCGAACAGACTCTCCGCGGACCCGGCGAACCGGGTGCTGGTACTGGAGGCGGG
The DNA here is from genome assembly GCF_033794725.1 of Streptomyces sp. ID05-39B. NCBI lineage: Bacteria > Bacillati > Actinomycetota > Actinomycetes > Kitasatosporales > Streptomycetaceae > Streptomyces > Streptomyces sp. ID05-39B. Next base: position 22,497 of record NZ_JARGEF010000111.1, read on the forward strand.
CCGGTCGGATTATCCGTGGGATGTCTTCATTCATATGCCCGCGGCGCTGACTTACCCGATCGGCAGCCGGTTCTACGACTGGAAGTACGAGTCCGAGCCCGAGCCCCACATGGGCGGACGGCGCGTCTATCACGCGCGCGGCAAGGTACTGGGCGGCTCCAGCAGCATCAACGGCATGATCTTCCAGCGCGGCAACCCCATGGACTACGAGCGCTGGGCGGCCGACCCGGGCATGGAGGCCTGGGACTACGCGCACTGTCTGCCGTACTTCCGGCGGATGGAGAACTGCCTCGCGGCCGATCCGGACGACGAGTTCCGCGGCCACGACGGTCCCCTCGTCCTCGAACGCGGCCCGGCGGCCAATCCGTTGTTCGGCGCCTTCCTCAAGGCCACTCAGGAGGCGGGGTACGCGCCCACCGACGACGTCAACGGCTATCGGCAGGAAGGTTTCGCTAGATTTGACCGCAACGTCCATCGTGGACGTCGGCTGTCGGCCTCGAAGGCGTACCTCAAGCCGGCGATGAAACGGCCCAACCTCACCGTCCGGACCCGCGCCCTCGTCACCCGCGTCCTCTTCGAGGACAAGCGCGCCATCGGCGTCGAGTACCAGCGCGGCCGGGGTGCCCTCCAGCAGGTCCGCGCCAAGGAGGTCATCCTCTGCGGCGGAGCCATCAATTCCCCGCAACTGCTCCAGCTCTCCGGCGTCGGCAACGCGGAGGAGCTGCGCGTCCTCGGCATCGACGTCGTCCACGACCTCCCCGGTGTCGGCGAGAACATGCAGGACCACCTGGAGGTGTACATCCAGTACGCCTGCAACCAACCCGTCTCCATGCAGCCGTACCTGGCGAAGTGGCGGGCCCCCTTCATCGGCCTGCAGTGGCTGTTCAGGAAGGGCCCGGCCGCGACCAACCACTTCGAGGCCGGCGGCTTCGCGCGCAGCAACGAGGACGTGGACTACCCCAACCTGATGTTCCACTTCCTGCCCATCGCGGTCCGCTACGACGGCTCCGTGCCCGCCGGCGGCCACGGCTACCAGGTGCACGTGGGCCCCATGTATTCCAATGCCATCGGCTCCGTGAAGATCAGGAGCGGGGACCCGCGCGAGCACCCGGCACTGCGCTTCAACTACCTCTCCACCGAACAGGACCGCCGCGAGTGGATCGAGGCGATCAGGGTCGCCCGCAAGCTCCTGAACCAGCCTGCGCTCGCTGCCTACAACGGCGGGGAGATCTCGCCCGGACCGTCGGTGGAGACCGACGAGGAGATTCTCGCGTGGGTGGCCAAGGACGGCGAGACCGCCCTGCACCCGTCCTGCACCTGCAAGATGGGCACCGACGCGATGTCCGTCGTCGACCCCACCAGCATGCGGGTGCACGGCGTGGAGGGCCTGCGCGTGGTCGACGCGTCGGTGATGCCGTACGTCACCAACGGCAACATCTACGCCCCGGTGATGATGGTCGCCGAGAAGGCCGCCGACCTGATCCTCGGCAAGGAGGCGCTCGCACCGTCGAAGGCCGCGTACTACCGCCATCGTGACGCCCAGAAGCTGACGGAGTAGGTGTTGAGTGCGACAGGGCTGAGGGCGCTGCTGGAAAGCGTCCGCTACGAGGTGCTGCCCGCGAAGGCGACCGAGGACAAGGTCCTCGCCCATGTCCCGCGCGATGTCGTCGTCACCGTGACGGCGTCGCCGGTCAAGGGCCTGGAACCGACCCTCGACCTCGCCTCCAGGCTCGCCGCGCACGGCTACCGGGTCGTCCCGCACGTGCCGGCCCGGCTGCTGCGGGACGAGGTGCACCTCAAGGAGGTCACGGGCCGGCTCCTGGCGGCAGGCGTGGACGACGTGTTCATCCCGGCCGGCGACTCCGACCCGCCCACCGGGGCCTATGACGGGGCGCTTCCGGTGCTGCGCGGACTGAGCGAGCTGGGCGGCCCTTTCGCCCGGGTCGGGGTCACCGGCTACCCCGAGAGCCATCCGCTCATCCACGACGACGTCACCATCCAGGCGATGTGGGACAAGCGCGAGCACGCCACGTACATCGTGAGTAACCTGTGCTTCGACCCGCGGGTGCTGGGGGAGTGGCTCGCTCGTATACGGCGCCGGGACGTCACCCTACCGGTCCATGTGGGCGTCGCGGGGCCCGTGCAGCGGGCGAAGCTGCTGGCGATGGCCACGAAGATCGGGGTGGGGGAGTCGACGCGCTTCCTCACGAAGCACGCCTCGTGGTTCGTGAGATTCGCGGCCCCCGGGGGGTATGCCCCCGAGCGACTGCTGTCCCGTGCCGAGGGGGCCCTCACGGCACCCTCGGCGGGGGTGGCCGGCCTGCACCTGTTCACGTTCAACCAGATCGCCGAGACGGAGCGGTGGCGCCGCGGGTTGCTGGACCAGTTGGGTGGCTGAAGCCGTTTACGGCCGCGG
>NZ_JARGEF010000112.1:0-24900 GCF_033794725.1 Streptomyces sp. ID05-39B
GAGTCGGTTGTGTAGGCTCGTTGTTTTGTACAAGCAGAAGGCGTCATACGATATTTCTGCCTGTGTCGTGGGTGCGGATATGTGTAAAAGAGACAGCCCCGGGGGAACGGGGGATCGGGCCGGCCGGCCGCTGTCACGGGGAGCGACCGGCCGGCCCGAGCACGTCATAAGCGCCCCGAACCCCGGTACCGCTCCAGCTCGCCGTCGCGTTCCACGGCGGGCACCGTCGCGTGCGGGTCGAGGTCGGAACCGGCGGGCGGTTCCATCCACAGCACTCCGACGACCTCGTGCAGTCCGCCGACGACGCGGTGGCCCAGCTCCGTGCCCGTGCCGAGCACCGTGACCCTGCGGACCGGCGTGACCAGCCCGCGGACGCCGATCTCGGCACGCGGGACGTCGAACAGCATGAGGTATAGGGTGCGGCCGTCGGACGAGAGGGTGCTGGACGGGCGCGGCACGGGCCCGCGCCCACGGGGTGGACCGGGTCAACGTCCGGCGGCGGTACGACTCAGTCGGAGTGTCAGGATCTGGAAGGGCCTCAGCTGGACGGGGACGCCGCCCTCACCGTCGGTGACGGCCGGTTCCAGCGGTCGTTCCAGGAGGTCCGTGACCTGGGCGTCCGCGAGCGGGAAGCCGGTGCGCAGGGTGCCGCTGGCTCGGCCGCCGCGCGACTCGTAGAGGCGGACCACGACATCGCCGGACCCGTCGTCGGCGAGCTTGACCGCTTCGACGGTGACGCCCTCGCCGTCGACGGAGACGACCGGGGCGGGCGCGCCCGCGGCGTCGGCCCTGCGCAGCGGCAGGTTGAGGGCGTAGCCCTCGGCGACCGCGTCACCGATCGTGGCGCCAGGGAGCAGGGAGTAGGTGAACGTGTGCCTGCCCTGGTCGGCCTCGGGGTCCGGGATCCGCGGGGCGCGCACCAGGCTGAGGGCGACCGTGGTCGTCGTACCGCCGTCCTCGCGGACCGTGCGGGAGACATCGTGGCCGTACGTCGAGTCGTTGAGGACCGCGACGCCGTAGCCGGGTTCCCCGATGTGCACCCAGCGGTGGCCGCAGACCTCGAATCGGGCCGCCTCCCAGCTGGTGTTGGTGTGGGTGGGCCGCTGGACGTGGCCGAACTGGATCTCCGCGGAGGAGTGCGCCGCACGGACGTCCACCGGGAAGCCCGCCTTGAGGATCTTCTCGGCCTCGCGCCAGTCGATCTCGGTCTCGAAGTCGACGCGGGCACTGTCGGCGCGCAGCGTGACGGTCTGGGTGATGGTCGAGCCCTTACCGAAGGAGCGCGTGACACGGATCGAGCCGACCAGAACGTCCCGCTCGACGACCGTCATGGACTCGACGCCCAGGAGTTCCGTGTAACGGTTCCTGTAATGCTTGTCGATGTCCCAGGCGTCCCAGTAGTTGGGCAGGTCGGTGTGGAGGCGGAGCAGGTTGCCCCGGCCGGCGAGGACCTCGCGCTGGAATCGCCGGTCGAAGACCGAGGCCAGGGTGCCGTCCTCGGCCAGCTCCACCCGGACCAGACCGTTGTCCAGGACGCGGTCCTGCACGGTCACGACACCGTCCGGCCGGTCGTGGGAGAGGGGGGCGCTTCCGTTCGCCGGAACCTTCACGAAACCGGTTTTGCCCTCACGGTCCCGCACCACCTCACGCCGTTCGAACGGGCTGGTGTTGAAGTACCGCGTCTCCCCGGAACCGCCGCCCAGCACCGCGACCGCCTCCGCCGTCAGCGCCTCCAGCTCCTCGGCGACACGGGCGTATTCGGCCTCCGCCTCACGGTGCACCCAGGCGATCGAGGAACCCGGCAGGATGTCGTGGAACTGGTGCAGCAGCACCGTCTTCCACAGCCGGTCGAGTTTCTCGTACGGATACGCGTAGCCCGGGGCGTGCAGCGCCGCCGTCGTGGCCCACAACTCGGCCTCGCGCAGCTTGTGTTCGCTGCGCCGGTTGCCCTGCTTGGTGCGGGCCTGGGAGGTGTACGTGGCGCGGTGGAGCTCCAGGTACAGCTCGCCGTTCCAGACCGGGGCGTCCTCGTACTCCTCGCGGGCCTTGGCGAAGAAGTCGTCGGGGTGTTCGATGACGACCTTCGGTGAGCCTTCCAGGTCGGCGAGCCGGCGGGCCCGTTCCATGATCTCGCGGGTGGGACCCCCGCCGCCATCGCCCCAGCCGAAGGGGGCCAGGGAGCGGGTACCGGCGCCCTTCTCGGAGTAGTTGCGGACGGCGCGGTCCATCTCCTCACCGCTGAAACGGGCGTTGTAGGTGTCCACCGGCGGGAAGTGGGTGAAGATGCGGGTGCCGTCGATGCCCTCCCACCAGAAGGTGTGGTGGGGGAACTTGTTCGTCTGGTTCCAGGAGATCTTCTGGGTGAGGAACCAGTCGTTGCCGGCGAGCTTGGCGAGTTGCGGATAGGCGGCGTTGTAGCCGAAGGAGTCCGGCAGCCAGACGCCCTTGGTCTCGATGCCGAAGTGCTCCATGAAGAACCGCTTGCCGTGGACCAGTTGGCGGGCGATGGCCTCACCGCCGGGCAGATTGCCGTCGGACTCCACCCACATGCCGCCGACCGGCGCCCACTGGCCCTTGTTCACCGACTCCTGGATGCGTGCCCACACCTGGGGGTAGTTGTCGCGCACCCACTCGTACTGCTGGGCCTGTGAGCAGGCGAAGATGAAGTCGTCGTACTCGTCGGCGAGCGCGGTGACGTTGGAGAAGGTGCGCGACGTCTTGCGCTTGGTCTCGCGGATCGGCCACAGCCAGGCGGAGTCGATGTGCGCGTGGCCGACGCCGGAGAGGGTGTGGGCGCTGGCGTGGGCGGGGCGGGCCAGGACGGGCGCGAGGACCTCGCGGACGGCGGCGGCGCTGCCGGAGACGTCGTCCAGGTCCAGGACGTCCATGGCGCGGTCCAGGGTGTGCATGATCTCGTGGCGGCGCGGCTCGTGCTCGCCGAGGTGGACCATGAGTTCGCGCAGGACCTGGAGGTCGAGATCGAGGTGGAAGACCTGCTCGTCGAGGACGGCGAGGTCGGCACTGCGGAATGTATACAGTGGACGGTCGCCTGCCGTCAGTACATCGCCGAGCGGCGTCGGGGCCGCGAAGCCGTTCGCCAGGATGTCGGGGTTGGAGGCCGCCTCGACCAGGTAGTCGATCACCTCGCCGCCGGTTGCCGGGTTGCCGATCGGCACGTACTGATTGAGCGGGTTGACCGCCTTCAGCGGGGTGCCGTCGCTCAGGTGGACCAGGGCCTCGGCCTGGTTGCCGGGCCAGCCGCCGACGAAGCCGAGGTCGATGACCGCCTCGACCCGCCTGCCGGCCCACTCGGCGGGCACCCGGCCGCGCATCCGGAACCAGGTGGTCCCCCAGGGCGGCCCCCAGGGCGTGCCCATCACGAAGGGGTCGTACGGGGCGGCCGCGGCCTCCGCGAACGGGACGGGTTCGCCCGGCGCCTGCCAGGCCTCCACCTCGAAGGGCACGGTGGCCGCGTAGACGGCGGGCTTGATGCGCTGGGTGTGGACGCGCTCGACGCGCTCCTCGATCCGGCGGCGTTCGTCGTGCATGGAAAGTCTCCAGGGAACCGGGAAGGGCGGACTGCTGGAACGGAACGTACGGGAAAAGGAGGGAAAGCGCTTACTCGCCCTTGCCGAAGTGGTTGCGGAAGCGGTTGCGGAACGGCTTTCCGAGGCGGAGGCGGTTGCGGAACGGCTTTCCCGAAATGCTCATCCCAGGTAGGCCAGGCCCGGATGGACTGCCGTGTAGCCCTCGACCAGGCGACGGGCCACGTTCACCGAGTCGACGAGCGGGTGCAGGGCGAAGGCCTTCACCGCGCTCGCCCGGGAGCCGGACTCGGCGGCGGCGAGCACCTCCCGCTCGACCCCCTTCACCGCGCAGACCAGGCCCGTCGCGTGTCCGGGCAGCGGGGCCACGGCCACCGGATGGGCTCCGTTGGCGTCGACGAGGCAGGGCACCTCGATGACCGCGTCCGTGTCGAGCACCGAGAGTGCGCCCTGGTTGCGGACGTTGAGGATCAGGGTGGTGCGTTCGTCGCGGGCGATGGCCCGCATCAGGGCGAGGGCCACCTTCTCGTAGCCGCCGGAGAGATCCTCGGCGTCGCGCCCACCGGCGCCGGCCGTCTCGCGGTTCTCGGTCATGTAGGTCGCCTCACGCTCGGCGCGGGTGCGGTCCCAGGCGGTCAGCGCCGCCGCGTCGGGCCGGCGCATCTCCTCGTAGAACTGTGCCTGCTGGTCGCGCAGGAAGGCGCCGCGGGTCTTCTCGGCCTGCTGGTAGGCGCGCACGGTCTCGCGGTTGAAGTAGTAGTAGTGCAGGTATTCGTTCGGAATCGCGCCGAGCGACCGCAGCCAGTCGACGCCGAACAGCTTGCCCTCCTCGAAGGAACCGAGCAGGTCGGAGTCGGCCAGCAGCCGCGGGAGTTCGTCGCGGCCGGCGACCCGCAGTCCGCGTACCCAGCCGAGGTGGTTGAGGCCGACGTAGTCGACGAACGCCTCGCGCGGGTTCGCGCCCAGGACGCGCGCGATACGGCGGCCGAGCCCGACCGGCGAGTCACAGATGCCGATGACACGGTCGCCGAGGTGTCGGGACATGGCCTCGGTGACCAGGCCGGCCGGGTTGGTGAAGTTGATGACCCAGGCGTCGGGAGCGAGCCTGGCCACCCGGCGGGCGATGTCGACGGCGACGGGCACCGTGCGCAGACCGTAGGCGATGCCGCCCGCGCCGACCGTCTCCTGGCCGAGGACGCCCTCCGCCAGGGCAACCCGCTCGTCGTTCGCCCGGCCCTCCAGGCCGCCGACGCGGATCGCGGAGAAGACGAAGTCGGCGCCGCGCAGTGCCTCGTCGGGATCGGTGGTGGCGGTCACGGTGGGGGCGTCGGCCACTGTCGACGCCTGTTCAGCCAGTACACGGGCTACCGCATACAGTCGACGGTCGTCCAGATCGTGCAGGACGACCTCGGTGACCCGCCCCTCGGCGTGGTCCGTCAGCAGCGCCCCGTACACGAGCGGGACCCGGAATCCACCGCCGCCCAGAATCGTCAGTTTCATGTTTGCGCCTTTCCTGCCAGGACCACCTCGACGCCCGCCTCCTCCAGGGAGGACCGGGTCGCCGGGTCCATCGGAGCGTTGGTCACCACCACGTCCAGGTCCTCAGGACCACAGACCTTCGCCATGCCCGTACCCGGGAACTTCGCCGTGTCCGCCAGCAGGACGACCTTTCCGCCCGCCTTGATCATGGCGCGCTTGACCGGCACCTCGACGACCGTCGTGTCCATCACCTCGCCGCCCGGCCGCACCCCGCTGGTGCCGAGGAAGAGCCAGTCTGCGTGCAGCTGGCGAAGATTGTCCTCGGTGAGGAAGCCGACCAGGGAGCGGCACTCGCGCCGCACCATGCCGCCGAGCAGCACCAGGTCGATGCCCTCGTCGTCGGCGAGTTCCTCGTAGACCACCAGGTTGCTGGTGATCACGGTGAGCCGACGGCCGTGCAGCTGACGGGCGAGGCGGTAGGCGGTGGTGCCGATGTCCAACAGGACGGACTGACCCTCCTCGATCATGGCCGCGGCGCGCTGCGCTATCGCGTCCTTCTCCGCCACCCGGACCTCGGCGACCTCGGCGAAGGGCTGGTCGCCCTCGTCCACGACGGCGCCGCCGTGGACACGCGTGAGCAGGCCCTCCTCCTCTAGTCTGAGCAGGTCGCGCCGGACCGTGGCGGGGCTCACGCCCAGGTGCTCGGAGAGATCGGTCACGGCTGCGGGACCGCCGGAGCGAAGGGCCCGCAGGATGAGTTGATGTCGTCGTTCTGCCAGCACGACGTGAACGCTACTCATCATCTTCGATCAAATCTATGCTCAGTTCTGCTCAGGTATGGACCAATCTCGCCGAGGGGTGCCCGATTTCGGTCACCGAAGTGAAGAGTTCTGACGAACCACCCGATCCGCGTCATGAACCCCCGCTCGACCCGACGAACCCGCCCGATCCGTGTGCCGAAGCCACCGGTCCGCGTGGTGAGCCACCCGTCGATGCGACGCCCCCGCCGAGCGAGAGGACGCTCCCGTGGACGACGACCGGCCCGACGTGCTGCTGACGGGCCTGCTGTTCTCCGACCTCCTCCTCCCCGGACTGGGCAGTCCGCCCGCCCCCGGCGAGGAGACCTGGACGGCCGGGATGGGCTGCGGCCCGGCGGCATCACGCACCTCGCGGTGGCCGCGTCCCGGTTCGGCCTGCGCACCTGCCTGGCCACGGTCTTCGGCGACGACTTTCTACGGCGCGTACTGCCAGGAGGTCGTCGCCGGCCAGGAGGGCGTCGAGCTCTCGCTCACTCGCGTCGCCTACGGCCGGCACACCCCGGTCACCGTCGCCCTCGTCCACGGGCAGGACCGGGCGCTGGCCACCCACGGCCAGGAGCCGCCGTACTCGCAGGACGTGCTGATGGGCGATCCACCCCGAGGCGCGTACGGCCCTCGTGCACCTGGTGCGGCTCAAGCGCGAGCACGACCACGGGCGGGGCGTGACGCTCGGCGGCCGGCTGCGGGTCCGCAAGGGCGAGAAACCCACCCTGGACATCACCGTCACCAGCGCCTGCCGCCCCCATCCCCAGGGGATCCTGCCCGAGTTGGCGCACGTGGACCTCGTCCGGGGCGCGGTGCGCGGCCCGGCCGCCGACCGGGACGGCCGGCGGGCACCGGACACCAAGGTCGCCTGGTCGAAGGACGTCTCGCGCCGCAAGGGGACGTACGCACTGCGGGTCCCGCTGACCGCGGGCGAGGAGTCCTTCTACGTGCGGCTGCGGGGCAGCGACGGAAACGGCACGGAACCGGTTACCTCGGTCCCGCCGTCGACCCGCACGAACCGATCCCAACACGCCGGGCGACGGCGACCCGTGGGCCGACACCTGGTTTGACTCCAACCCGGTCTTCGTCGACGTGGTGGGCCGCCGAGCGGGTGCCAAGGGGAGGGACCGTGGGCCGCTGAGCCCCTGCCGGTGGACGTCCGAGGTGGCTGAGCCCCTGCCTGCGGGCGCCCGGGGTGGCTGAGCCTCGGCCTGCGGGCGTCCGGGGTGGCTTGGTTGGTGCCCGCGGCCGTGCTGGGGGTGGCTGAGCCGGTTTCGGCCGGGGCGGTGGGTGTCCGGCCGAAACCCGACCGGAGGTACCGTGGCCGCGTGACCACCGAAGAGTCGCTGCGGCCGCAGTCCCTGATGCTCACCTTCCTGGGCGAGCAGGTGCTCGGACGCGACGTGTGCGTGTACTCGGGCAGCGTCATCGACGTCTTCGCCCGCGCCGGAGTGGGCGAGCAGGCGACCCGCTCGACATTGACCCGCATGGTCCACCGGGGCCTGCTCCGCCGCCAGCGCGAGGGCCGCCGTATGTATTTCGGCCTCACCCAGCACTCCGCGGAGGTGCTCCTCGACGGTGAGCGGCGGATGTGGCAGACCGGTGCCGTGAACCGGCACTGGGACGGCACCTGGACCCTGCTCGGTTTCTCGCTGCCGGAGTCCTGGCAGCGCCAGCGTCACGACCTGCGCGCGAAACTCGCCTGGAGCGGTTTCGGCCCGTTGTTCGGCGGGCTGTGGATCGCCCCCGGCGAGGTCGACGTGTCCGCTCTGGTCGCCGAACTGGGGCTCGCCTCCCATGTGAAGGTGTTCCGTGCGAACGCCGACGCCGGCACGGACATCGGCGCGATGATCGAGGAGACCTGGGAACTCCCCGAACTCGCCGACCGCTACACGGCGTTCCTACGGCGATGGGAGCCCTGGGATACGGCGGCGCCGGACCCTGACGACGCCCTGGCCCGGCGGCTGCTGCTGCAGACCGAGTGGCTGCGGATCATCCGCAGCGATCCGCGTCTGCCCGTCAGGCATCTGCCGGACGACTGGCCGGCCGAGCAGGCGGAGAAGACGTTCCGAGGCGTCCACGAGCGGCTGACCCCGCTCGCGGACGCCTCGGCGCGGCGCCTGCTCGACCTGGTGGCGGTGCGCCCCGATCCGGCGTAGAACGGTCGCGCCCGCAACCGAGCGGTCGGGTGGTGCGACGCCGTCAGCCACCCGCCGCGACGGGGCGCGGCGCCGGGCGGTCAGGCGTAGAACCGCGACAGGCTCTGCAGCACCGCGGCCGGCTTCGCGCCGCCCTCGATCTCGATGGCGCCGTCGACGGCGATCTGCACGCCGCCCGGCACCTCCTCGACCTCGGCGAGCCGGGCGGTGAGGCGAATGCGGGAGCCGACCTTCACCGGCGAGGGGAAACGGACCTTGTTCAGGCCGTAGTTGACCTTCGTGGTGACGCCCTGGACGTCCAGCAGCTCGGTGAACAGGGGGATGAAGAGGGACAGGGTGAGGTAGCCGTGGGCGATGGGGGCGCCGAAGGGGCCGTCCTTGGCGCGCTCCGGGTCCACGTGGATCCACTGGTGGTCGCCGGTGGCGTCGGCGAAGGTGTCGATGCGCTCCTGGGTGACCTCGATCCACTCGCTGGTGCCCAGGTCGCTGCCGGCCAGCTTCTTCAGCTCGTCGAGGCCGTTGACGGTGAGGCTCATGTGGCTGTCCCTAAGAATGGTTGGCGGTCCGGGAGGACCGGGTGTGGCTGATGTGGCTCTGGGGGATCCGGGGTGGCCGAGGTGTCGCCGCCCCCATGGTCGAGTCGCTAGGAGTTGTTGCCGAAGCGTTTGCGCACCCGGGACTTCAGGAGCTTCCCCGAGGCGGTGCGGGGGAGTTCGTCCGCGATGACGACCGACTTCGGGATCTTGTACTTGGCGAGCCGGCCGGCGAGTGAGGCCAGGATTCCGTCCGGGTCAGGCGAGGCCCCTTCGCGCGGTACGACCACCGCCCGCGGCACCTCGCCCCACTTGTCGTCGGGCACGCCGATGACCGCACACTCGACGATGTCGGGGTGGGTGAGGAGCAGGTCCTCGATCTCGGCGGGGTAGACGTTCTCACCACCGGAGATGATCATGTCTTTCATCCGGTCGACGATGTACACGTAACCGTCTTCGTCGACGCGCGCCGCGTCCCCGCTGCGGAACCAGCCGTCGGCGAAGGAGGCGGCCGTCTCCTCGGGCAGTCCCCAGTAGCCGGGCATGACGTGCGGGCCGCGCACCATCACCTCCCCGGTCTCGCCGGTCTGAACGGGTACCAGGTCGGGGCGGACCACCCGTACGTCGCTGAAGAAGTGCGGGACACCGGCCGAACCGGCCTTGGTGACCGCGTGTTCGGCGTCGAGGAAGAGGGTGCCGGGGGCGGCCTCGGTCATGCCGTAGCCCTGGAGGAAGGTCAGGCCGCGCTCCTGGTAGGCGTCGATCAGGGGGGTCGGGACCGGGGAGCCGCCGCAGGTCAGGAGGCGCAGGGAGGAGAGGTCGGCGGCCGGCCATCGCGGGTGCCGGGCGATCTGGTCGAACATCGTGGGCACCCCGAACATGAAGGTGATGCGGTGCCGTTCGATCAGGTCGAAGGTGGTGTCCGGGTCGAAGGACTCGACCAGGACGCAGGTGCCGCCCTTGAGCAGGACCGGGAGGGTGAGCATGTTCAGCCCGGCCGTGTGGAACAACGGGGCGGAGACCAGGGCACGTTCGTCGGCGATGAGGTCGGTGTCGACGAGGACGTTCAGGGCGTTCCAGGTCAGGTTGCCGTGGGTGAGCATCGCGCCCTTGGGGCGGCCGGTGGTGCCCGAGGTGTACATGATGATGCAGGTGTCGTCGGCGCCGACCGGCTCGTCGATCGGGTCCTGTGCGGCCGACGCCAGCGCCTCCTCGTACTCGGCACCGGCCTCGAGGTAGGTCCGGACGTCGGTGCTGCCGGGCAGTCCTGCCACCAGGCCCGCGTGGGCCGGACCGTAGACCAGGGCCTTCGCGCCGGAGTCGGCGAGCTGGTAGGCGATCTCGGGCCCGGCCAGGCGGATGTTGAGCGGCACGAAGACCGCGCCGAGGACGCCGGCCGCGAACAGGGTCTCCAGATAGGAGGGGTGGTTCGGGCCGAGGTAGGCGACCCGGTCGCCGCGCCGGACGCCTCGGGCGCGCAGAGCGTGGGCCAGGCGCGTGGTGCGTGTATGCAATGTGCGGTAATCGGTCGACCGCTCGCCGTGGAGTGTCGACGGCTCATCGCGGACCGTAGACCCCTCACCGTGCACCGTCGACAGATCACCATGCACCATCGACCGCTCACCGCGCACGGTCGACAGATCACCGCCGATCGTCGGCAGATCACCGCGAACCGTGGACCGCTCACCGGCGATCGTCGGCTGGTCACCGTCGGCGGCCGACGGATCACTGCGAACCGTCGGCCAATCTCCGCGGACCGTCGACAGCCCATCGCGGACCACCGGCGGGGCACCGTGGATCAGGGCCGTGCGGTGCGGAGTCTTACGGGCCCGGCGTGCGGGCCAGGATCCCAGTCCCTCGTTGCGCATCTCCACGCCCCTTCACGGTGTGGTCAGCCCGAGCAGACGGGCGGCGTTCTCCTTGAGGATCTTCGGCTTCACCTCGTCCTTGATCGTCAGCTTGTCGAAGTCGGCGAGCCAGCGGTCGGGGGTCAGGACGGGGAAGTCGGAGCCGAAGAGGACCTTGTCCTTCAGCAGTGTGTTGGCGTACTGCACCAGCTGCGGCGGAAAGTACTTCGGCGACCAGCCGGACAGGTCGATGTGAACGCCCGGCTTGTGCGTGGCGACGGCGAGTGCCTCGTCCTGCCAGGGGAACGACGGATGCGCCAGGATGATCTTGAGGTGCGGGAAGTCGGCGGCGACGTCGTCGACGTGCAGCGGGTTGGAGTACTTGAGCCGGATGCCTCCCCCGCCGGGTACGCCGGCGCCGATGCCGGTCTGGCCGGTGTGGAACAGGGCGATGGCGCCGGTCTCCTCGATCACCTCGTACAGCGCGTAGGCCACGGCCCGGTCGTTGGGGAAGAATCCCTGGATGCTGGGGTGGAACTTGAAGCCCTTCACCCCGTACTCCTCGACCAGGCGGCGGGCCTGCCGTACGCCGGCCTTGCCGCGGAAGGGGTCGATGGAGGCGAAGGGGATGAGGACGTCGGCGTTGGCGGCGGCCGCCTCGGCGACCTCCTCGTTGGGGACGGGGGCGGTGCCGGTGGCGGACTCGGCGTCCACCGTGAAGATCACGGCGGCCATCCTGCGTTCGCGGTAGTAGCGGGCCGTCTCCTCGAGGGTCGGCTTGCGCTTGCCCTCGACCTTGAAGTAGGCGGAGGAGGCGTCGTGCAGGTCGTCGTCGAGGGAGGAGTAGCCCTGGGAGGACACCTCCGCGTGGGTGTGGACGTCGATCGCGACGAGGTCATCGACGTTCATGGACGGGGCCATCACGCCTCCGGGAACTGGGGTGCCGGGATGCCGACGGTCTGGAGTTCCGCGCCGACCGAGGTGGGGAAGGCGTCGGCCAGTGCGTCCGGGGTCCAGCCGCCGTCGGCGTAGGCCGTGCGGATCTCCTGCGGATGCGACCAGAGTGCCACCTTGTCGCCGCCGATGCCGATGGCCTGTCCGGTGATCGAGCGGGCGGCGTCGGAGGCGAGGAAGGGGACGAGGGCGGCGCAGTCCTCGGGGGTGCCGAAGCCCTCGCCCTTGCGCAGGAAGGCGGGCAGCGGCTCGCCGTCCTTCATGGCCTCGACGTAGGGGGCGAAGGCGGGGATGGTCTCGGTCATGGCGGTGGCGGCGACCGGGACGATCGCGTTGACGGTGATGTTCGCTCGGCCGAGTTCCATGGACCAGGTGCGGGCCATGGCGGCGATGCCGGCCTTGGCGGCGGCGTAGTTGGTCTGTCCGAAGTTGCCGCGCTGGCCAGCCGGGGAACCGACCAGGACGAGCGTGCCGCCCTCACCCTGCTCGCGCATCCGCACGGCGGCGGCGCGGGCGCAGGTGAAGGTGCCCTTGAGGTGGGTGGTGACGACCGCGTCGAAGTCGTCGTCGGTCATCTTCCACAGCACCCTGTCGCGCAGGATCCCGGCGTTGGTGACGAGGATGTCGAGCCGCCCGAACTCCTCTACGGCACGGTTCACCAGCCGGTCGGCGGCCTCGGCGGTGCCGACGGCGACCACCTCGGCCACGGCGGTGCCGCCCGCCTCGGCGATGGACTTCACGGCCTGCTCGGCGACCGTCTCGTCGATGTCGTTGACGACCACGCGGGCGCCGTGGGCGGCGAGGGCGTGGGCGTAGGCGAGGCCGAGGCCCCGGCCGCTGCCGGTGACGACGGCGACCTTGCCGGTGAGATCGATGCTGGGCACGACGGTGTCCCTTCACATGGGTCGGCCGCACCTCGACACGGGGTGCGGCCGCAGTCGGGGTTGCGGCTTCGAGATCGAAGCTAAGAGCAATAATTGTTGACGTCAATAGTTGTTGTCGACCTACGGGTGCGCCATGCTGGGGTCGCCATGCTGGAATCGCCGTGCCGAGACCGCCCTCCGGGGCCGACACCAGGGAGCCCGCCATCGCCCGCCAGGACGACACCGTGAACGCCACCCCGATCGATGCGGACGAGCCGTGGATGCGCGGACTGCACGCGGACACCGGTTACCTGCTGTACCGGCTGGGGCTGCGCTCGGGACAGCTGTTCAACACATCCCTCCAGGAGTCGGGTCTGCGCCTGCGCCATTACGCGGTGCTGCGCTTCCTCGCCACGGGCGAGGGCGCGCTCCAGCGCGAGCTGAGCACCCGCCTCGGCTACGACCCGAGCGCGATCGTCGGCCTGGTCGACGACCTGGAGAAGCTGGGCTTCGCCGAACGCCGCCCGGCCCCGGACGACCGCCGCAGCCGGATCGTCGTCCTCACCGGGGACGGCCGCGCCTTCCTGCGCGGCACCGACGCGGCCGGCCTGCGGGTGACCAACGAACTCCTCGCCCCGCTCGACCAGCGCGAACGCGCCACGCTGCACGCCCTGCTGCTGCGCATCGCGGAGGACGGGCTCAACTGATGTTGTGCAAATGATTGACGACTGCCGAGCTGCTGCCTAACTTCACGGGACGCCGGACTCTCCACCGGCACCTGCACCACCTCCGCCCTCTCCCCAGGGAGCTCCCCCGTGCAGCCATCCCGTACGTCCGCCCGCCCGCCGTCCCCGCAACTGCGCCGCGTCGCCCTGTCCGGGCTGCTCGGCACCACCGTCGAGTTCTACGACTTCCTCGTCTACGGCACCGTCGCCGCGCTGGTCTTCGGCGATCTGTTCTTCCCCGGGGCCGACCCCGCCGTGGGGACCATCGCGGCCTTCGGCACCTTCGCCGCCGGTTACGTGGCACGCCCTCTCGGCGGCCTCCTCTTCGGCCACTTCGGCGACCGGATCGGCCGCAAGTCGATGATGCTGCTGACCATGACGCTGATGGGCTCCGGCAGCTTCCTCATCGGCCTGCTGCCGACCTACGACGCGATCGGCGTGTGGGCGCCGGTCCTGCTGGTCACCCTGCGGGTCGTGCAGGGCCTCGCGATCGGCGGTGAGTGGGGCGGCGCCACCCTGATGATCGTCGAGCACGCGGAACACGCCGAGGGGTCGGGAAACGCCCGGCGCGGCCTGTGGTCCAGCTTCTCCCAGCTCGGTGCCCCGCTCGGTTCCGTGCTGTCGGCCGGTGTGGTCACGCTCGTCTCCACGCTGCCGGACGACCAGTTCCGCGAGTGGGGCTGGCGGGTGCCGTTCCTGCTGAGCGTCGTGCTGTTGGCCGTCGGCATGTTCGTCCGGCTGCGGGTCGCCGAAAGCCCGCTCTTCCGCAAGGCCGAGCCGCTCGACCGGCCGCCGGTCCTGGAGGTGCTGCGCCGTCCGAAGCCGGTGCTGCTCGCGGCCTGCGTCGGCATCGGGGCGTTCACCGCGCAGTCACTGCTGACGGGATTCATGATTTCGTATGCGGTCGGCCGTGAACACGGTGCATACAGTCGACCGCAGGTGCTCGCCGCCGTCACCATCGCCTCCTGCGTGGCCCTGCTGGTGCTGCCCGCCGCCTCCGTGCTGTCCGACCGGATCGGCCGCCGGCCCGTGGTGCTCGCGGGTGCGGTCGCCTCGGCGGCGCTGGCCTTCCCGGTGCTCGCGCTGGTCGACTCCGGCTCCCCTGGCCTGCTGATCCTCGCCCTCGTCCTCGGCCACGGCATCGCCCAGTCCACGATGTACGGGCCGCTCGGCGCGCTGCTCACCGAGATGTTCGGCACCCGGGTCCGCTACACGGGCGCCTCGCTCGGCTACCAGGCGGCGACACTGATCGGCGCCGGCTTCTCGCCGCTGATCGCGAGCAGCCTGCTCGCCTCGAACGGCGGCGGAAGCACCCCCATCTCGCTGTTGCTGTGCGGCGGTGCCGCGATCACCGCGCTCACCGTGTGGCGGCTGCGCGAGACGCACGAGGACGCGCTCGACCCCGCGCTCGACCCCGCGCCCGCTCCCTCCGCCGCCCCGGCCAGGGAAGGAACACCGCAGTGAGGGCACGGCCGCGGTGAACCCCGCGGCCACCCCGCCCGTGAAGTTGTCGAGACGACGACGTCGCCACGCCCGTGAAGCCGAGGAACCCCGTGTCATGACCGCCCGCTCCGCACCCGACCGGCTGCTGTCCGTGCTCGCCGCGTTCGACCACGCGCATCCCGCGCTCACCCTGACCGACATCAGCCGGCGGGCCGGGCTGACCCTCACCACGGCGCATCGGCTGGTGACCGCCCTGACCGAGTGGGGCGCGCTGGAGCGGGACGCGTCGGGGACGTACCACGTCGGGCTGCGGCTGTGGGAGGTCGCGGCGCTGGCCCCGCGCGGCCTGGCTCTGCGCCAGGCCGCGCTGCCGCATCTGGAGGATCTCTACGAAGCCACCCATGAGAACGTGCAGCTGGCGGTCCGGGACGGCTCCGAGGTCGTCTACACGGAGTGGCTGTCGGGGCATTCCGCGGTCGGTGTCCGCATCCGGGTGGGCGCCCGCTGGCCGCTGCACGTCACCGGGGTCGGTCTCGCCCTGCTGGCGCACAGCCCGCCCGAGGTGCAAGAGGCTTACTGCGAGGCCCCGTTGGTGGCCTGCACCGACCACACCCTCACCGATCCGGTGCGGTTGCGCCGGGTGCTGGCCGAAGTGCGGCGCACAGGCGTGGCGGTGAGCAGCCGTCAGGTCACCGACGATGCCCTGTCGGTGGCCGCCGCGGTGTACGGGGCGGCCGGCGCGGTGGTCGCGGCCGTGTCGGTCGTCGTGCCCTACGCCGACGCCCGGGTCCCGGTCCTGGTGCCGGCGGTCCGGCTCGCGGCCCGGGGCATCTCACGGGCCCTTGGGTGGCAGCCGGGCTGACCCCCGCGCCCCGGAGCCCGCCTGGACATGGCCGCACGCGGCGGGGGCCGGGGGCGGTCACCGGGTTCCTCGGGGTGGGCGACGCGTTCCTCGCAGTACCGGCGACGGCCGGTGGGCGCGCCCGCCTCGCCCCTGAGCTCGGCGGCGGGCGCGAGTCCGCCGGCCGTCGCCGCCGACACGGCGGTGGCCTTCACCACGCGAGCCGCTACGGCGGCCCCGCCGGACCGCACTGTCCTGGCACCGTTCCCCGGCGCCGCCGTCCTGTGGCCCGGTACGGCCTGCGGCACTCCGGCCGTGCCGTACCGGGCGGCGGCACTCCAAACCTGCCGCGGCGGTCGGCCCGGCCCGTCCGCGGTACTCCGGCCCGGCCACGGAACGCCCAGCCCCGGCCCCTGGTCAGGCCAGCGACAGGAAGAGCTTCTCCAGCCGGGACCTCATCTGCGCGGAGTTGCGCACCTCGGGGTCCTCGCTGGTCATGCACTGTTCCAGCCCGGTCGCGATGATCGAGAAGCCGGCCCGGTCCAGGGCCCGGGAGACCGCCGCGAGCTGGGTGACCACGTCCTCGCAGTCCCGGCCCTCCTCGATCATCCGGATCACTCCCGCGAGCTGGCCCTGCGCCCGCCGCAGGCGGTTGAGCGCCGACTTCAGCTCTTCGGCCGACATGTCCAGTTGCACGCTTCCTCCTCGTATATACCCCAGTGGGTATTGCACCCGGGGCCGGAACGGGCTTCACGGCCTCACCAGCCGGCCGACCGGTCTCCCCACGCCACACCACCCACGCCACACCGTTCACAGAGTGAACTCGCCTGCACGACAAGGACTTTCCCTGCCCCAACTCTTGACGGCGCCGGTACCGAGGAGCACATTGGCGGCACTTTGAGAGCGCTCTCACCACACGTGGCGCTGTCGAAGGCACCCGCGCACGACCACTCCGTACCCGAGAGGCACTCCCCCACCATGAGCGAAACCTCCGGCACACCACCGCGCAGACGGCGCTCCCTGCGGCGGGCGCTCGTCGCCGTCGTCGGCACCCTCGGCCTCGCGGCGGCCGCCGCCACCCTCACCTCCCCGTCCGCGAACGCCTCCGCGCCCCCTCCCCCCGCGGGCTGGTCACAGGTGTTCCTGGACGACTTCACCGGCGCCGCCGGCACCGGCGTCAACACCTCCAACTGGCAGTACGCCACCGGTACTTCGTATCCGGGTGGCCCCGCGAACTGGGGCACCGGCGAGGTCGAGACGATGACGAACAGCACGAGCAACGTCTCGCTCGACGGGAACGGCAACCTGCGCATCACCCCGCTGCGGGACTCCGCGGGCCGCTGGACCTCGGGCCGTATCGAGACCAACCGCACCGACTTCCAGCCCCCGTCCGGCGGCAAGTTGCGGGTCGAGGCCCGGCTGCAGATGCCCAATGTGACCGGCGCGGCCGCCGAGGGCTACTGGCCCGCGTTCTGGATGCTGGGCGCGCCCTACCGGGGCAACTACCACAACTGGCCCTCGGTCGGCGAGCTGGACATCATGGAGAACGTCCAGGGGCTGAACAAGGTCTGGTCGACGATGCACTGCGGCACCAACCCCGGCGGCCCGTGCAACGAGACCACCGGCATCGGCAACTCGACCGCCTGCCCCGCCACCACATGTCAGTCCGGCTTCCACACCTACGCCATGGAGTGGGACCGTTCGGCGAGCCCCGAGGCGCTCCGCTTCTTCGTCGACGGCGTCAACTACCACACCGTGACGGCCGCCCAGGTCGACGCCACGACCTGGAACAACGCGACGAACCACGGCTTCTTCATCATCCTCAACGTGGCGATGGGCGGCGCCTTCACGGACGCGTTCGGCGGCGGCCTCGACGGTGACACCCGCTCGGGCGTGCCCATGGTCGTGGACTACGTGCAGGTCCTCCAGGCGGCCGGCGGCGGCGGGGGCGGCACCACACCTCCGCCGACCGGCAACCGCGACGCCTACGCCGCCGTCCAGGCCGAGTCCCACGACGGCCAGTCCGGTGCGGTCACCGAGACCAGCACCGACACCGACGGCGGCCAGAACATCGGGTTCCTCGCCAACGGCGACTGGGCGCTGTACCAGGGCGTCGACTTCGGCTCCACGGCGGCCAGGCAGTTCAGCGCCCGGGTGGCGAGCGGTGTGGCCGGCGGGGCCAACGGACTCGTCGAGGTGCGCCTGGACAGCCGCAGCGCCGCACCGGTCGGGACCTTCGCGCTGGGCAACACGGGCGGCTGGCAGTCCTGGCGGACGGTCTCCACGAACATCAGCCCGGTGACCGGAACCCACGACGTCTATCTGACCTTCACCAGCGGCCAGGCGGCCGACTTCGTGAACGTCAACTGGTTCACCTTCGGCCGCTGATCAGTACACACAGCAACCCGGCGGCGTTTCAGCGCAGTTCCGCGCGAAACGCCGCCGGCGTCATGTCCGTGTGCTGGTGGAAGAACTTGGAGAAGTTCGCCGGGTCGGGGAAGCCCACCGCCGCGCCGACCCGGCCGATCGGCAGCTCGGTGTGGGCCAGGAGCCGCTTGGCCTCCAGGACGACCCGCTTGTCGATGAACCCCTTGGGGGTCTCGCCGGTCGCGGCACGTACCGCGCGCACCAGGGTGCGGCGCGAGTAGCCGAGCGCGTCGGCGTACGCGCTGACGCTGTGGTTGGTGGCGAAGTCCCGTTCCACGGCCTCCCGGAAGAGCGTGAAGGTGGTGTCGGCCTGGCGGCGGGCCGCCTCCGCCGAGCTGGCCGCGAGATGCGCGAGGCGCAGCAGAAACACCGTCAGGGAGTGCCGCAGCACCGAGGTGTGCAGGCTCAGCGGCAGGGTCTCGGTGGCGAGGTCGTCGTACTCGTGCTGCAGATGGGCCAGGGCCGCGCGCAGGCCGGCCGACTGGGCCTCGTCCGGGTGCAGCAGCGGCGGCAGGTCGTAGCGGTACAGGCCGGTGGCCTCGACGGTGGCGCGGGGCAGGAAGCCGGGCTGCATGGCCAGGACGGTTCCGCGGTACTCGCTCGTCTTCGAGAAGCGGTGGACCTGCCCCGGTCGGATCCACAGGACGTCACCGGCGCTCGCCTCGTACTCGGCGAAGTCGACCATGTGGCGGACGGGACCGCCGGTGAAGAGCAGGACGATGTGGAAGTCGATCCGGTGCACCCGCTCCAGTGGCGCGTCGGCGTGCCAGGTGCGGCCGGTGCCCAGGGGGCCGACCTGCATGCCGACGCCGCCGACGCTGAGGCCGACCGGGAAGGGGAACGTTCTGATCCCGTCGCCGTCTTCGACGGTTGTGTCCGCCATGTCGCGTCTGTGCCGCCTCGTTCGCGCCCGGCACCGCCGGGGTGTCCCACTTTCACCACAGCCTGACACACCCGGACCTTCCCCCGAATAAGTCTGACTTTTACTTTTGAACACGGCGGATCAGCCACTTCGCTCACACCGAGGACTTCTTGAAGATGAGCACGCAGACACCGGACAGCTTCGAATGGACCGAACTCGACCGGCGTGCCGTCGACACCGCACGCCTGTTGGCGGCGGATGCCGTGCAGAGGGTGGGCAACGGCCACCCCGGCACCGCGATGAGCCTCGCGCCCGCCGCGTACACGATCTTTCAGAAGGTGATGCGACACGACCCGGCGGACCCCGAGTGGACCGGTCGTGACCGCTTCGTCCTCTCCCCCGGCCACACCTCGCTGACCCTGTACACGCAGCTGTTCCTGGCCGGCTACGAGCTGGAGCTGGACGACCTCAAGGCGTTCCGCACCCACGGCTCGAAGACGCCGGGCCACCCCGAGTACGGGCACACCGCCGGCGTGGAGACCACCACCGGGCCGCTCGGCCAGGGCGCCGCCAACGCCGTCGGCATGGCGATGGCCGCCCGCTACGAGCGCGGCCTGTTCGACCCCGAGGCCGTCGAGGGCGCCTCACCGTTCGACCACACCGTCTGGGCGATCGTCTCCGACGGCGACCTCCAGGAGGGTGTCTCCGCGGAGGCCTCCTCGCTCGCCGGCCACCAGAAGCTCGGCAACCTGGTCTTCCTCTACGACGACAACCACATCTCCATCGAGGGCGACACCGCGACCGCCTTCTCCGAGGACGTCCTGAAGCGGTACGAGGCCTACGGCTGGCACGTGCAGCGCATCGAACCGCAGGGCAACGGCGACGTCGACGTGCACACCCTGTACGCCGCCCTGACCGCGGCGCGGGCCGAGACGGCGCGCCCCTCGATCATCGCGATGCGCACGATCATCGCCTGGCCCGCCCCGAACGCGCGCGACACCGAGGCATCCCACGGCTCGGCGCTCGGCGACGACGAGGTGGCCGCCACCAAGCGCCTCCTCGGCTTCGACCCGGAGCGGTCCTTCGAGGTCGCCGACGACGTCCTCGCGCACACCCGCACCGCCCTCGACCGGGGCGCCGAGGCGCACGCCGCCTGGGACAAGCAGCTCGACGCGTGGCGCGGCACCCAGCCGGAGCGGGCGAAGCTGTTCGACCGGGTCCTCGCCGGTCAGCTCCCCGACGGCTGGGAGGACCACCTCCCGGTCTTCGAGGAGGGCCACGCGGTCGCCACCCGCGCGGCCTCCGGCAAGGTGCTCCAGTCGCTCGGCGCCGTCGTCCCGGAGCTGTGGGGCGGCTCGGCCGACCTGGCCGGCTCCAACAACACCACCATCGACAAGACCTCGTCCTTCCTGCCGCGGGGCAACCCGCTGCCCGAGGCCGACCCGTACGGCCGCACGGTCCACTTCGGCATCCGCGAGTTCTCGATGGCCGCCGAGATGAACGGCATCGCCCTGCACGGCAACACCCGCATCTACGGCGGCACGTTCCTCGTCTTCTCCGACTACATGCGCAACGCCGTGCGCATGTCGGCGCTGATGCAGCTGCCGGTGACGTACGTCTGGACGCACGACTCCGTCGGGCTGGGCGAGGACGGCCCCACCCATCAGCCGGTCGAGCACCTCGCCTCATTGCGCGCCATCCCCGGCCTGAACGTCGTCCGCCCCGCCGACGCCAACGAGACGGCGATCGCCTGGGCCGAGATCCTCCGCCGGCACGGCACCCGGCCGGCCCCGCACGGCCTGGCCCTCACCCGTCAGGGCGTGCCCACCTACGCGCCCAACACGGAGGCGGCGAAGGGCGGTTACGTCCTGAGGGAGTCCTCGAAGGACACCTTGGACGTCGTCCTGATCGCCACCGGCTCCGAGGTGCACCTCGCGGTCGCCGCGCGAGAGACGCTGGAGGCGGAGGGGATCGGCACCCGGGTGGTGTCGATGCCGTCGGTGGAGTGGTTCGAGGAGCAGCCGCGCGAGTACCGCGAACGCGTCCTGCCGCCGTCGGTGAAGGCCCGGGTCGCCGTCGAGGCGGGCATCGGCCTCACCTGGCACCGCTTCGTGGGCGACGCGGGGCGGATCGTCTCCCTGGAGCACTTCGGCGCCTCCGCCGACGCCGGGACGTTGTTCGCCGAGTTCGGCTTCACCCCTGAGAACGTCGCCGCCACCGCCCGGGCCGTGCTCGATTCCCTCACGAGCGCGCCCCACGCGCGCGGCTGATCCGATCGCCAGAAAGAAGATGATCACAGTGACCGAAGCACCCGCCGACGCGGGAGCCCTGCGGCGCCTCTCCGACGAAGGCGTCTCGATCTGGCTGGACGACCTGTCCCGCAAGCGGATCACGTCCGGCAACCTCGCCGAACTCGTCGCCACGCGGCACGTGGTCGGCGTCACCACCAACCCGTCGATCTTCCAGGCCGCCATCGGCTCCGGCGAGGGCTACCAGGACCAGCTGGCCGAGCTCGCCGTACGGGGCGTCACGGTCGACGAGGCCGTACGGATGATGACGACCGCCGACGTGCGTGCAGCCGCCGATATCCTGAATCCTGTATACACATCCACGGGTGGCCGTGACGGCCGCGTCTCCATCGAGGTGGACCCCCGTCTGGCCCACGAGAGCGCGGCCACGATCGCCGAGGCCAAGCAGCTCGCCTGGCTCGTCGACCGCCCCAACGTCATGATCAAGATCCCGGCGACGAAGGCCGGTCTCCCCGCGATCACCGAGGTCATCGGCCTCGGCATCAGCGTCAACGTCACGCTGATCTTCTCGCTGGAGCGCTACCGCGAGGTCATGGACGCCTACCTGGCCGGCTTGGAGAAGGCCGCCGCGAGGGGCATCGACCTGTCGACGATCCACTCCGTCGCCTCCTTCTTCGTCTCCCGCGTCGACGCCGAGATCGACAAGCGCCTCACCGTCCTCGGCACTGGGGGCACCTCCCAGGCTTTCGGCACTGGGGGAGAGGCCCTCGCGCTCAAGGGCCGGGCCGCGCTCGCCAACGCACGCCTGGCCTACCAGGCCTATGAGGAGACGTTCGGCTCCGTCGGCGGTTCGGCGCCCGGCAGTGACCGCTGGACCGCCCTCACCGGAGCGAAGGCCAACAAACAGCGTCCACTGTGGGCATCCACCGGTGTGAAGGATCCTGCATACAAGGACACGCTGTACGTCGACGAACTCGTGGCGCCCGGCACCGTCAACACCATGCCGGAGGCCACGCTGAACGCCACCGCGGACCACGGCGCCATCACCGGCGACACGGTCACCGGCGGCTACGCGCAGGCCCGCGCGGACCTGGCCGCCGTGGAGGCGCTCGGCATCTCCTACGAGGAGGTCGTCACCCGGTTGGAGGACGAGGGCGTCGCCAAGTTCGCGGTGGCGTGGCAGGACCTGCTGGACGCGGTCACGAAGTCGCTCGACACCAGGGAACCCGGCACCGGGGAACACGGCACCGAAGGACTCGACACCGAAGGACTCGACACCGAGGGAGTTGACGCGGAATGAGCACTGCCGGCACCGACACCGCCTGGGACAACCCGCTGCGGGACGCCCGCGACCGGCGCCTGCCCCGTATCGCCGGCCCGTCCGGGCTCGTCATCTTCGGCGTGACCGGCGACCTGTCCCGCAAGAAGCTGATGCCCGCCGTCTACGACCTCGCCAACCGCGGCCTGCTCCCGCCGGGCTTCTCGCTCGTCGGTTTCGCCCGCCGCGACTGGGAGGACCAGGACTTCGCGCAGGTCGTCCACGACGCGGTGCGCGAACACGCGCGCACGCCGTTCCGCGAGGAGGTCTGGCAGCAGCTCGCCGAGGGCATGCGGTTCATCCCCGGCGACTTCGACGACGACACGGCGTTCAAGCAGCTGCGCGACGCCGTCGACGAACTGGACCGGTCCCGCGGCACCGGCGGCAACTTCGCCTTCTACCTCTCCGTACCGCCGAAGTTCTTCCCCAAGGTCGTCGAGCAGCTGAAGAAGCACGGCCTGGCGAACGCCCCCGACGGGTCGTGGCGGCGGGGGGTCATCGAGAAGCCGTTCGGGCACGACCTGCTCAGCGCGCAGGAACTCAACGCGATCGTGCACGACGTGTTCGAGCCGGACCAGGTGTTCCGCATCGACCACTACCTGGGCAAGGAGACCGTCCAGAACATCCTGGCGCTGCGCTTCGCCAACCAGATGTTCGAGCCGATCTGGAACCGGTCGTACGTGGACCATGTCCAGATCACGATGGCCGAGGACATCGGCATCGGCGGCCGGGCCGGGTACTACGACGGCATCGGTTCGGCGCGTGACGTCATCCAGAACCACCTCCTGCAGCTGATGGCGCTGACCGCGATGGAGGAGCCCGCCTCCTTCGACGCGGCCTCGCTGCTCGCCGAGAAGCTGAAGGTCTTCAAGGCCGTGAAGCTGCCGGGGGACCTCGGCCGGCACACCGTGCGGGCGCAGTACGCGGGCGCCTGGCAGGGCGGCGAGAAGGTGCGCGGCTACCTGGAGGAGGACGGCATCGACCCGTCCTCCACGACCGACACCTACGCGGCCGTCCGGCTGAACGTCGACAACCGCCGCTGGGCGGGCGTGCCGTTCTATCTGCGCACCGGCAAGCGGCTGGGCCGCCGGGTCACCGAGATCGCGGTCGTCTTCCAGCGCGCCCCGCACTCCCCCTTCGACTCCACCGCCACCGAGGAACTCGGCGCCAACGCCATCGTCATCCGGGTCCAGCCCGACGAGGGCGTCACGGTCCGCTTCGGCTCCAAGGTGCCGGGCACGTCCATGGAGATCCGCGACGTGACGATGGACTTCGCCTACGGCGAGTCCTTCACGGAGTCCAGCCCCGAGGCGTACGAGCGCCTCATCCTGGACGTGCTGCTCGGCGACGCCAACCTGTTCCCGCGCCACCAGGAAGTGGAAGAGTCCTGGAGGATCCTCGACCCGATCGAGGAGTACTGGGCACGGCACGGCAGGCCCGCGCAGTACGCCTCGGGCAGCTGGGGACCCGAGGAAGCCGACGAGATGCTCGCACAAGACGGACGGAGCTGGCGCAGGCCATGAAGATCGACCTGACCGACACCACGGCAAGCAAGATCAACAAGGCGCTGGTGCAGGGCCGCCGCGCCATCGGCACACCGGCCGTGGGCATGGTCCTGACGATGGTGATCGTCACGGACGAGGAGAACGCCTACGACTCGATCAAGGCGGCCGAGGAGGCCTCGCACGAGCACCCCTCGCGCACCCTGGTCGTCATCAAGCGGCACGCCCGCACCCCCCGCGAGCGCACGCAGTCGCGCCTGGACGCCGAGGTCCGGGTGGGTTCCGAGGCCGGCACCGGCGAGACCGTCATCCTGCGGACGTACGGCGAGGTGTCCGAGCACGCCGACTCCGTGGTGCTGCCGCTGCTGCTGCCGGACGCGCCCGTCGTCGTGTGGTGGCCGGTGGACGCGCCGCAGTACCCGGTCAAGGACCCGCTGGGCGCGCTCGCCCAGCGCCGGATCACCGACATGTACGCCGTCGAGCGGCCCCTGCAGGCCCTGGAGGCGCGCGTGAAGTCGTACGCGCCGGGCGACACCGATCTGGCGTGGACCCGGCTGACGCCGTGGCGCTCGATGCTCGCGGCGGCGCTGGACCAGGCGCGGACGCCGATCGTGTCGGCGGCCGTGGAGAGCGAGGCCGACAACCCCAGTGCGGAACTGCTCGCGCGCTGGCTGGAGGCCAGGCTGAACGTGTCGGTGGCGCGGGTGGAGACCGCGGGCCCGGTCGTCACGGCCGTCCGGCTCGGCACCGACAACGGCGAGGTCGTCATCGACCGCCCCGAGGGCCCGCTGGCCACGCTGTCGCTGCCCGGCCAGCCCTCGCGCACCCTCGCGCTGAAGGTCCGCCCCACCTCCGAACTGATCGCCGAGGAGCTGCGTCGCCTCGACGCGGACGAGATGTACGCCATCGCCCTGCGGGGCGAGGGCACCAAGGAGACCCCCTCCCATGTCTGACACCCCCCTGCTCACGCGGCGGCCCGAGTGGGCCGCGCTGGAGGACCACCGCGCCCAGTGGCAGGCGCATCTGCGCGAGCTGTTCGCGGCGGACCCCGGGCGCGCCGAACGGTACGTCGTGCGCGTCGGAGACCTGCGCATCGACTACTCCAAGCACCTGATCACCGACGAGACCCTCGCGCTGCTGCGCGAACTCGCCTCCGCCACCGATGTCTTCGGCCTCCGGGACGCCATGTTCCGCGGCGAGAAGATCAACGTCACCGAGGACCGTGCCGTCCTGCATACCGCGCTGCGTGCCCCGCGCGAGGCGGTGATCGAGGTCGATGGCGAGAACGTCGTCCCCGCAGTGCACGCCGTCCTGGACCGGATGGCCGACTTCGCCGGGCGGGTCCGCTCG
>NZ_JARGEF010000113.1:0-24786 GCF_033794725.1 Streptomyces sp. ID05-39B
GGTCTCCCCGGCCCCCTGCTTCCCCCGTACGTCCTTGCGCGGCACGTCTCCCAGACTCCACCGGGCCCGGCCCGCACGCACCTCGGCACCGGACCGGTCGGGCAGGATGGGTACCGGGGCGTCCGGTCGGCGGAGCCGGGGAGGGGAGCGGTGCGTGAGTGAGGAGCCGGGGTGTGCGTGGACGGCCATGACACCGGGGGACTTCGACCGGGACGCACCGCTGCGGCTGAACGTCCGCACCGCAGGCGCCGCCGTCCCGGCCGAGCCGGACGAGTGCGGGACGGTGCCCCTCTTCGGCGAGGAGGCGCCCGTCCGGCGTCCCCCGGCCGCCCGGCCCCGCCGCGGCGACGGCGCCGGTCACGAGCAGGAGCGCCTCTTCTGACCCGTCCTGCGCGGGCCCGGGAGATCCGGCCCGTTCAGGGGCCCGTGTACTGGACGACCAGGAGGGCCACGTCGTCGGTGCGCTGCCCGGCCGTGCCGGACGTGCGCAGCAGGGTGTCGACGAGCGTGTCCAGGTCCCCGTCGTCGGCGCGGCTCAGCTCCTCGGCGAGCTGGTTCATGGAGTCCTCCAGGTCGACGCCCGGTGTCTCGATGAGTCCGTCCGTGTAGAAGGCGAGCATCAGCCCCGGCACGAGCGGGATCTCCGTGACGGGGAAGTCGGCGTCGGGGTCGATCCCCAGGAGCGGTCCGGGGGGCATGTCGAGGGGCCGGGCGGCGTGGCCGGGCAGCCGCAGCAGCGGCGGTGGATGGCCGGCGCTGGCGAGCGCGACCCGTCGCCCGGCGAAGTCGACGCGGGCGTAGAGGCAACTGGTGAACAGGTCCACGCCGAGGTCGGTGAGGAGCCGGTTGGTTCCGGCGAGGACCCGGTCCGGGGGAGTGCCGAGGGAGGTGTGGGCGTGCACTCCCGTGCGGACCTGTCCCATCAGCGCGGCGGCGGCGACGTTGTGCCCCTGGACGTCGCCGATGACGGCCGCCGCGGCGGTCTCGTCGAGGCGGATCAGGTCGTAGAAGTCCCCGCCGACGTCCATGCCGCGGGTCGCGGGCAGATAGCGGGCGGCGATCCGCAGTCCGTCGATGGCGGGCAGCGTGCGCGGCAGCAGCGCCTGCTGGAGCGCGTGCGCGAGGTCGTGCTTGGTGTCGTACAGGCGGGCGCGGTCCAGGGCCTGGGCGATGAGTCCGGCGAGGGAGGTCAGGACGGCGCGTTCCGCGGCCGGGAAGTCGTGCGGATGCTCGTAGGACAGGACGCAGATGCCGACCGCGCGGCCCGAGATGACCAGCGGGAGGAAGGCCCAGGCCTGCTTGCCGCTCACGTGCGGCGCCTCTGGGTAGATGCGCCGCATTTCCTCCGGGTTCGAGAAGAACGCGGGGATGCCGCTGCCCAGGGCGCGTCCCGCCGGGGTGAATCCCGTGTCCAGTGGCAGCCCGTCGAGGAGTTCGATGGCGCGGGGCGAGTAGCCGCGGTACCCGGTGATCCGCAGTCGGCCGGCGTCAGCGGCGGACAACACCAGCCCCTGGGCGCCGAAGGCGGGCATGATCTGGTCGGCGACCAGGTCGATGACGTCCTGCACGCCGACGACCTCGGTGAGCGCGGCAGCCAGATGCGTGAGCTGGTACAGCTGGCCGACCCGGGCGGGCACGGCGGCGCTCGCGATCCGGCGGGGTGCCGACACGGGCGGGGACTGGGCGCCGGTGGGGATGATCCGCACGCTGATGCCGCTGTCGTCGGGGTAGAGGTGGAACTCCAGCCACTGGCCCGGCGGCCGGCAGGCGGTGAAGGAGACGGGTGCGCGACTGAGCACGGCGGCGCGGTAGCGGTCCTCGTAGGTGGGGTCGTCGAGCCAGCGCAGGGACTGCCACGGCAGCGTACCCAGCAGTTGGCGGGCCTCGCCGCCGAGCAGGGTGCAGGCTCCGGAGCTGAGGTAGGTGAAGCGGCCCGCCAGGTCGAGGGCGCAGCTGCCGCCGGGCAGCCGTTCGACGAAGTCGGCCGCCGCCATCGCCGGTCCGGCGTCCCCGTCCCCGTCCCCGTCCCCGTTCGCGTGCCCGGTCCCGTCGGACAGGACCCGCGGCCGGCCGGTGCCGGCCGGCGGCCCGCCCCGCTCGACGGCCTCCTCGATCACCCGCGCCAGCCGCCGGCAGCTCGACACGATGTTCCCCTGCTCGCGCCCCGTCATGTACGACGGACGGGTGGCCGGCCACAGCAGCAGCAGGGCTCCCCAGCGGCGGACGCCGGTGACCGGCGCGGCGGCCAGGGCCAGCGGATAGGGGAGGGCCATCGCGGTGCGCGGGTAGGAGCGGGCCATCTCGCTCTGGCTGCCGACCCACACCATGCGTTCCTCTCGGACCGCGTCGGACACCGGTGCCGGAGCGGCCACCGGCACCCGCCACCACGGTTCGGCCAGTTCGGCGGGCGCCCCGGTCAGCACCTCGAGACTGAGCACCTGCTCGTCGGGGGAGAGCAGGTAGAGGGCGCCGACCGCCGCGCCGGTACGGCGTACGGTCTCGGCGAACGCGGCGTCCAGGCCTTCACCGTCCGCGGCTGGATCACCCGTGTCGGTCACGCGGCACCTCCACCCTCGCAGGGGAGCCTCGCGGGCGGCTGCCGGCTCCATGCGCGGCGCGGCACGCCCCCACGGGACATGCCGTGCCTCCGTCACCAAGGACGCTACGCCGATCCGGGACGCTCGGCATGTCCCCGGGGGTGGCCCGTTCCCGGACGGCGAGCGCCTCCGGGATCCGGTCGACGTCCTCGGCGGGGCTGTTCGGCTCCCGAGCCGGCCCGGAGGCGGTTCGGCGGGTGTGCCGCGCCGTTTCCCGGGCAGAGGTCCGTGTGGTGCGGGGTGGTGCGCCTGGGGAGGTCTGCGCCGCCCCGCCCCTTTGAATGTGGCGTGTCATGCAGAGGCCGAGGAACCCGCGTGCCTCCGGCAGCGTCCCGGGCACGGCGTCCTGGTCGACGCCCAGCACGGCGCCGACGACGCGCCAGGCGTAGAAGCACGCCGCCGCTCCCTCCTCGCAGACGTGCACGCCGAGGCGGTGCACGGAGTCCAGGACGAGCAGGGAGAAGAACATCTGCCCGCCGATCATGTCCTCCTGACAGATCGGCACCCCCCGCGTCCCCGCGGTTCTCGCCTGTGCGTGGCCGACAGGAGCTGGGCCACGTGCGGGACGAGGCAGCAGGCGGACACCCCCACCGGAAGGCATCCGAATGTTTCGAAGTAGTTCAACCGCTCCCGTGGATCTCCACGGTGATTTTTCTGCCTCACCGACGCACGGAATCCCGCCAGGTGGGAGGCGTTGGTCTGCCATAACGGCCCGCCTGTCGGTGCCTTGCAGTGTCCGAACGTTTCGAAATGATTGCCGAAACAATTGACTGTTGACGGGGACAGCTCAACACTTTCGCCATTCCCCGTCCCCGAAGGAGGAGGCGCGCACATGGCCGCGTTCATCCATCCGCAGAGCCGCAACACACAGAGCCGCAACCCGCACAGCCGCAGCCCGCGGAGTCGCGGTCGCGGGCGGTTCCGCACGCTCGTCCGCAGTGCCTGGACAGTCGCCCTGGCCGTCGTCGTGGCGATGCTGCTGCCGGCCTCGGCCCATGCCGACACCGTCGTCACGACCAACAAGACCGGCACCGACAACGGCTACTACTACTCGTTCTGGACGGACTCCCAGGGCACCGTCTCCATGAACCTCGCCGCCGGTGGCAACTACAGCACCACCTGGCGCAACACCGGCAACTTCGTCGCCGGCAAGGGCTGGGCCAACGGCGGGCGGCGGGCCGTGACCTACTCGGGCACCTTCAACCCGTCCGGCAACGCCTACCTGACGCTGTACGGATGGACCGCGAACCCGCTCGTCGAGTACTACATCGTCGACAACTGGGGCACCTACCGGCCCACCGGAACCTACAAGGGCACGGTCACCAGTGACGGCGGCACGTACGACATCTACAAGACGACGCGGTACAACGCCCCGTCCGTCGAGGGCAACAAGACCTTCGACCAGTACTGGAGCGTGCGCCAGTCGAAGCGCACGGGGGGCACCATCACCACCGGCAACCACTTCGACGCCTGGAACCGGGCAGGAATGCCCCTCGGCAGCTTCAACTACTACATGATCATGGCGACCGAGGGCTACCAGAGCAGCGGCAACTCCAACATCACGGTGGGCGGCACCGGTTCGGGCGGCGGAGGTGGCGGCGGTGGTGGCGGTGGCACCGGCTGTACGGCGACCGTGTCGGCGGGGCAGCAGTGGAGTGACCGGTACAACCTCAACGTGTCGGTGAGCGGGTCGAGCAACTGGACCGTGACGATGAACGTCCCGTCCCCGGCGAAGGTCCTCTCCACCTGGAACGTCAGCGCGAGCTACCCCAGCAGTCAGGTGCTGACGGCCAAACCCAACGGCAGCGGCAACACCTTCGGCGTCACCGTCCAGCCCAACGGCAACTGGACCTGGCCGACGGTCTCCTGCACCCCGAGCTGACCTCGAGCCGAGCCGAGCCGACCTTGAGCCCCCCGAGTGGAGGACCGATCCGCATGAGCACCAGACCGCGTCCCCCGACGCGCAGGCCGGGCACCGCACTGGCCGTCCTCGCGCTGGCCGCCGCAGGCAGTCTCACCGTCCAGGCCTCCCCGGCCGAGGCCGCGACCTGCAACGGTTACGTCGGACTCACCTTCGACGACGGCCCGTCCAGCAGCACACCGGGCCTGCTCAACGCACTGAAGCAGAACGGTCTGCGGGCCACCATGTTCAACCAGGGCCAGTACGCCGCCGCCAACCCGGCCCAGGTGCGGGCCCAGGTCGACGCCGGCATGTGGGTGGGCAACCACAGCTACACCCACCCGCACCTGCCGCAGCTCTCCGCGTCGCAGATCGACTCGGAGATCTCCCGCACCCAGCAGGCCGTCGCGGCAGCGGGCGGCGGCACCCCGAAGCTGTTCCGCCCGCCGTACGGCGAGACCAACGCGACGGTGAGATCGGTCGAGGCCAGGTACGGCCTCACCGAGGTCATCTGGGACGTCGACTCCCAGGACTGGAACGGCGCGAGCACCGACGCGATCGTCCAGGCCGCCGCCCGGCTCACCAACGGCCAGACCATCCTCATGCACGACTGGTCCGCCAACACCCGCGCCGCCATCCCCCGCATCGCGCAGGGGCTGGCGAACCGAGGCCTGTGCGCCGGCATGATCTCCCCGCAGACCGGCCGCGCGGTGGCACCCGACGGCGGCGGAGGTGGCGGCGGTGGTGGTGGCGGTGGCACCGGCTGTACGGCGACCGTGTCGGCGGGGCAGCAGTGGAGTGACCGGTACAACCTCAACGTGTCGGTGAGCGGGTCGAGCAACTGGACCGTGACGATGAACGTCCCGTCTCCGGCGAAGGTCCTCTCCACCTGGAACGTCAGCGCGAGCTACCCCAGCAGTCAGGTGCTGACGGCCAAACCCAACGGCAGCGGCAACACCTTCGGCGTCACCGTCCAGCCCAACGGCAACTGGACCTGGCCGACGGTCTCCTGCACCACCGGCTGACCGTCCGGGCCGGGCTCGAAGCGGGGGCATCCGACAACATCGGGTGCCCCCGTCGGCGCGGGTGTCAGACGGAGTCGGGCAGCCGGACCAGGTGGACGGCCGTGCTCGACCAGTCGCCGCGCGGCAGGTCGAGCAGGAGACCGTACTCGGTGAGGACGGTGGCGTGGTGCACGGCGCCGGTGCGGGTGTCGCGGTAGCGGGCGCCGGGGGTGAGCGCGGGCAGCCGGACGGGGAGGCGGGGAGTGCCGTGCCGGGGCCCGCGCTGCCAGGCCAGTACGAGGAGTTCGGCGGCGTCCTCGGCGACGTACTGCACCACCGTCGGACGGTCGCCGAGCGGCTCGGTCAGCCGGTACTGCGCGCCGTGCTGCACGAGGTGGCGCACCTCCTTGTACTCGGCCACCAGCGCCGCGCCCTCGGCGAGTTCCTCCTGTGACCAGCGGGTGAGGTCGCCGCCGATGCCGAGCAGACCGGCCATGGCGCAGTGGAAGCGGAACCGCAGCGGCACCGTGCGGCCGGTGACCTGGTTCGGTACGTCGGTCACCCACGCGGACATCGTGCGGGCGGGGTAGACCTGCCCGTACCCGTGCTGGATGGCCAGCCGGTCGACGGCGTCGGTGTTGTCCGACGCCCAGGCCTGGTCGGTGCGCGCGAGGATGCCGAGGTCGACGCGCCCGCCGCCCCCGCTGCACGTCTCGATCCGCAGGCCGCCATGGTCGGCGCGCAGCCGGTCCAGGACGCCGTACAGGTTCGTGACGTACGCGCTCCACAGCCGGTCGTCGCCCTGGTCGGCGCCCGGCCAGCCAGCCTCGCTGAAGGCGCGGTTCATGTCCCACTTGAGGAAGTCGACGGCGTGGTCGCCGACCAGCCGGGTGAGCCACCCGTACGCCCAGTCGGCCACGTCCTGGCGGGCGAAGTTGAGGACGAGCTGGTTGCGCAGCTCGCTGCGGGTCCGGCCGGGGATGTGCAGGACCCAGTCGGGGTGTTCGCGGTACAGGTCGCTGTCGGGGTTGACCATCTCCGGTTCCACCCAGATGCCGAACCGCATGCCGAGTCCGTGCACGGTGTCGGACAGCGGGCCGAGGCCGTCGGGGAAGCGGTCGGCGGCCGGTGTCCAGTCGCCGAGGCCGGCCCGGTCGCTGCGGCGCGAGCCGAACCAGCCGTCGTCGACGACGTACAGCTCGACGCCCAGCGCGGCGGCCCGTTCGGCGAGGGTCTTCTGACCGGCCTCGTCGACGTCGAAGCCGGTGGCCTCCCACGAGTTGTAGAGCACCGCCGCCGTCTCCCGGCCGCGCGGCAGGACATGGGCGAGCGTGTACGCGTGCCAGGCGCGGCTCGCCGCCCCGAAGCCGCCGTCGGTGCACAGCCCGGCGAACACGGGGGTGGTGTGCTCCTCGCCCGGCGCGAGCGGCAGGCCGACGCCCTCGTGACCGGCGCCGCCGGTCCAGCCGGCCCGGCCGTCGGGGGTGCGCTGCGCGGTGAGCCGCCAGGTTCCGGACCAGGCGAGGGCGGCGCTCCACACCCGCCCGTGGTCCTCGGTGGCGTCGCCCGCGTCGAGCATCAGCCAGGGGTTGGCATGGTGGCTGGTGATGCCGCGCCTGCTGGTCAGCACGGTCTCGCCGTAGGGCAGGGGGTCCCGCCGCAGCTGGGTCTCGGCGGACCACTGGCCGGTGACATGGCTGAGCCGGTAGTCGGGCAGCGGGGGCAGGGTCCAGGCGGCGGAGTCGGCCCGCAGGAGGTCGACGCGCTGCTCGCCGGCGTTGTGCAGCACGGTCCTGCGCTCGATGACGTCCGTGTCCTCGCGCACCCGGTAGTGCAGCGCCACCCGCAGCGGGTAAAGGCGGTCGCGGAACTCCAGGACGAGTTCGGCGCTGCCGGGCGCGGGCTCGTGCACCCGGTGACCCACCGGCTCCCATTCGAAGGCGCGGGAGCCGTCGGCGTAGCGCACCTGGAGGGAGGGCGGGCCGAAGCGGGTGCCTCCGTCGACGGGGAGTTCCTCGCCCACCGGCGGCCGTCCCTCGAAGCTGTCGCCCGCCGACTCGACGGGAACGAGGAGGTCCTCCGCCTCCGGGAGGGTCAGCCGCGGCCCCCACGCCAGATGGCAGGGGGCGCCCGTCTCGTCGATCCGCAGGACGTACGACGTGTGCGGGGTGGTCAGCAGCCAGATCCCGGTGTCCGGGGAGAAGGAGATCATCGGTGTCGGGCCTCACGTGGTGACGGACGAGGGAGCGGCGGAGTGAGGCAAAGCCAAGCCTGACCTTCGATCGCATGTCAAGCCCCCACCTGCGTCGATGCATCGAAAGTCCGTGGCAACCCACAGTGAGTGTTCAGGGTTTCCTCCTTTCTTTCATTGACAGCGGAAAATAAGAGTCCGTAGGTTCTCCGCCATGTCCTCGCCCGCCGACACCGAGACGTTTCCCGCCGCCACGCCCGCCGCCGCGCACCTCTTCACCACCCTCCTGTCCCACGGCCCCCTCACCCGCCTGGAGATGGCCCGGCGGGCGGGGCTGTCCCCGGCCGCCGTCACCAAGGCCGTGCGCCCCCTGATCGCGTCGGGCTATCTGGCGGAGGAGGCGGACGCGGGCGGGGAGGCCGAGGTCCGCCCGGCGCTCGGGCGGCCCGCGACCCTGGTCCGCGTGGACGGTGGCCGCGCGCTGTTCATCGGCGTGAAGCTGACCGGTGACGAGATCATCGGCGTGCTCACGGATCTGTGCTGCCGGATCCTGCTCGCCCGGCGCGTGCCGCTGGCCGACCGCGGCCCGGACGCGGTCCTCGACGCGACCACGGACCTGGTGCGGGAACTGCTGACCGAGGCGGACGGCTACGGCGTCCGTGTGGCCGGCCTCGGCGTCGCCGTCTCGGGTGACGTGGACCGCGCCGAGGGTGTGGTGCGGTACTCGCCGTTCCTGGACTGGCGCGACGTGCCGCTGGCGGCACTCGTCGCCGCCGGCACGGGGCTGCCGGTGACCGTCGACAACGACGTGCGGGCACTGACCGTCGCCGAGCAGTGGTTCGGCGCCGGCGTGGGTCTGTCGGACTTCGCCGTGGTCACGGTCGGCGCGGGCATCGGCTGCGGACTGGTCGTGCACGGCCGGGTGGTCGCCGGAGCGCACGGTGTCGCCGGCGAGATCGGCCATGTCACCGTCGACGCCGACGGTCCGCCCTGCCACTGCGGCAACCGCGGCTGTCTGGAGGCCGTCGCCTCGGACGGGGCGATCCTCGCCCGCATCCGGGAGACCGGCAAAACCGAGATCACCGGCACCGCCGAGGCCGTGGAGAGGGCACGGCAGGGGGACACCGGCGCGCGCGAGGCGTACGCCAGGGCCGGGAACGCCATCGGCCGGGGCATCGCCACCGTCGCCAACCTGCTCGGACCCGCCCGCGTGATCATTTCCGGCGAGGGCCTGGCCGCCTACGACCTGTTCGCGGAGCAGATCCGCGAGGCGTTCCAGGCCGCGGCGTTCGGCTCGGCCGCGCAGTGCGACGTACGGACCAGGCCGCTGCCCTTCGAGGAGTGGGCGCGCGGGGCCGCCGCCACCGCCATCCAGTCCTTCATCACCGCACCGAACTGATCGCGGGCCCGCAGCCCCGCGTGTACTGCACATGGCAGCCCCGGGCGTCCCCCGAAGCCGCTAAACCCCCCGGCCTCCGACATCTCTTGGCACCCCACGGGCAAGGTCTCGCGTCATCCGACCCCTTCCCGAGGAGGCACTCCGCATGGTCGCCAGACCCGCCGCCGGCAGACGCCGCGCCGCCCTGACCGCTGTCAGCACCCTCGTCCTGACGGCCGTTCCCGCGGTCGCGGCGGCCGGGCCGCCGCACGCCGCCCGGCCCGGACCCGCCGACCTCCGCACGGCGGGCGCCGAGCAGGCTCCGCCGGAGGTGCTGCGCGCCCTCCAGCGCGATCTGCGCCTGACCGCCGGGCAGGCCGCCGCCCGCCTGGCCAACGAAGCGGAGGCGGGCCCCCGGGCCGGCCGCCTCCACAACGCGCTGGGCGCGCGCTTCGCCGGAGCGTGGGTGACCGGCAGGACCTCCGCCGGCCTCACGGTCGCCACCACCGACGCCGCCGACGTACCCGCGATCCGCGCCGAGGGCGCCCAGGCCGCCGTCGTCACCACACCCCTCAGCGGCCTGCTCGCTCTCAAGGACGACCTCGACGAGGCGGCAGGCCGGGTGCGGACCGCGCAGACGCCCGTCTGGTACGTCGACGTCCGGGCCAACCGGGTCGTCGTCCAGGCGACCAGCCGGTCCGCCGCGACCGCCTTCGTCGAGGCGGCCGGTGCCCAGGACAGGGGCGTCGGCATCCGGGTGTCGCCCGAGCGGCCCCGCCCCATGAAGGACATCGTCGGCGGCGACGCCTACTACATCGACGGCGTCGCCCGCTGCTCCGTGGGCTTCTCCGTCACCAAGGCCGAGCAGCAGGGCTTCGCGACGGCGGGCCACTGCGGCCGGGCCGGGTCCACGACGACCGGTTTCGACGACACCGACCAGGGTGTGTTCCAGGCGTCGGTCTTCCCGGGCAAGGACATGGCCTGGGTGGGTGTCAACAGCGACTGGACCGCCACGGCCGCCGTCCGGGCGGAGGCCGGCACGACGGTCCAGGTCACCGGTTCGGTGCAGGCACTCGTGGGCGCCTCGGTGTGCCGCTCCGGTTCGACCAGCGGCTGGCACTGCGGCACGGTCGAGCAGTACGACGCGAGCGTCAGCTACCCCGACGGTCCCGTCGACGGCCTGACCCGGACCACGGTCTGCGGTGAACTCGGTGACTCCGGCGGGCCGTTCGTCGCCGGGACGCAGGCCCAGGGCGTCACCTCGGGCGGCTCGGGGGACTGCGCGAGCGGCGGCACCACGTTCTTCCAGCCGCTCAACCCCCTCATGGAGGAGTTCGGGCTGACCCTGAGGACCGCGGGCGAGACGGTGACGCCCGCTCCGCAGCAGGACACCTCCGCCGACTCCTGGGCCCCCGGCAGGGTCTACGAGGTGGGGGAGACCGTCTCCTTCTCCGGCGTCGACTACGTGTGCCTCCAGAACCACCAGGCACAGAGCGCGGGGTCGCCGGCGGCCGCCCCGGCCCTGTGGCAGCGCTCCTGACGGGCGCGTCCGCTGAGCCCCGGCGGCGGAACGCCCCCGCCGGGGCCCGTCCGTGTCACTCCCGCGCGAGGAGCGAGTAGGCGGTGGCCACGAACGGGTCGCGGGCCCGCAGCCGGCGGGTGCACAGCGTCACCGGAGCCGTGCCCGTGCCGGGCCGGAAACCGAGGAACGCCTGCTGGCCAGGGTCGCCCCGCTGTGGAACTCTTCAATATCTCCGCCTTCACCATCCCGGACCCCGGCTCCGGTCCCGGAGCGGCGCGGCGTCAACAGCCGTCCAGCGCGCCGACGAAGGGACCGACCGGCCGTCAACTAGGTGGTCCGGGCGACGAGAAGGGCGACATCGTCGTGGTCCTCGGGGTGACGCAGCCCGTACAGCAGGAGGTCACAGACCTCCTCCAGGGGCCGGTGCGGCTCGTCGAGGAAACTGAGCAGCACGTCCAGACGGTCGTCGATCGAGTGATGCCGGGTTTCCACCAGACCGTCGGTGTAGAGGACCAGCAGGTCACCGGGGACGAGTTCGGTCGTGGTCGTCTCGAAGTCGACACCGCCGACGCCGAGCGGGGCCCCGGTGGGCAGATCGAGCAGCCTGGGCGCATGACCGGGGCCGGCCAGCGCGGGCGGCATGTGGCCCGCGTTGGCGATCCGGCACTGGCGGGTACGGGGGTCGTAGACCGCGTACAGGCAGGTGACGATGTAGTGCTCCAGACCGCGGGTGATCTTGTCGAGGTGCTGGAGCACCGAACCGGGGTCGAGCTCCAGGTCCGCGTAGGCGCAGGTGGCGGTGCGCAGCCGGCCCATCGTGGCGGCGGCGTCGATGCCGTTGCCCATCACGTCGCCCACGACCAGGGCGGTCTTGTCGTCGGTGAGCGGGATGACGTCGTACCAGTCGCCGCCCACCTCACTGGTCGCCTGGGCGGGCTGGTAGCGCGAGGCCAGGTCCAGCCCGGTGTGCCGGGGCGGATGGTCGGGCAGCAGGCTGCGCTGGAGCGTGAGGGAGGTGTTGCGCACGCTCTGGAACCAGCGCGCGTTGTCGATGGCCACGGCGGCACGGCCGGCCAGCTCGCTGGCGAGGATGACGTCGTCCTCGTCGAACGGCAGCGGATTGCGGGTCCGCTTCAGGTCCAGGGCGCCCAGCACCTCGCCGTGGGCGATCAGCGGCACGGCGAGATAGGAGTGCACGCCGGCACGGGCGAGCAGCGCCGAGGCCTCGGGGCCGCGGGCGATGCGCGCCAGATCGCGCTCGCCGACATGGCGTACGAGGACCGGCCGGGCGCTGTGCACGCACAGGGTGACCAGGCGGTCGCCCTCGTAGGCGGTGAGGTCGCCGGGAGGGTCGGCGGCGCGCTCCGCCACGGTCGGGTGGGCGGACTTGAGGGCGAGAGCGCGGAAGAGCTCCGGACCGTTGTCCGGACGGCGTCTGCGGCGGCAGGCGAGGGCCGAGTCGAGGATGTCGACGGCGACCAGGTCGGCGAGCTGCGGGACCGCGATCTCCGCGAGTTCCCGGGCGGTCTGCTCCACCTCCAGCGTGGTGCCGACGCGCGCGGAGGCGTCGGCGATGAGGGCCAGACGCCTGCGGGCCCGGTCGGCCTCGGCGGCCGCACGGTGGCGTTCGGTGACGTCGACGAGCGAGATGGCCGCGCCGAGGACCCGGCCGCCCGGATCCTCCAGCCGGTAGAAGGCCAGCGACCAGGCGTGCTCGTGGTCCGGGTCGGCGGGGGGCCGTCCCACGTGGAACTGGTCGAGCAGCGGGGTGCCGGTGGCGATCACCTGGCGCAGCGCGGACTCGATGGTGTCGATGTCGGGCAGGGGCAGGGCCTCCCGCAGCCGACGGCCGGTGTGATCCTCGGCGGGCATGCCGTCGATCCGCTCCACCGCCGGGTTGACCAGGAGATACCGCAGGTCCGTGTCGACGAGGGCGAGACCGATCGGGGACTGGTTGATGAGCCGCTCGCACAGCGCGAGGTCCGTCTCGACGCGCTGGAGGAGCTGGTGGTCGGCCACGATGCCCAGGGCGTAGACGTCCCCCAGATCGTCCTGGAGCCGGATGTTGCGGAACTCCACCAGGCGGCTGGTGCCGTCCTTGTGCCGCACGGGGAACGCGCCCGCCCAGCCGCGGCCGGTCTCCAGCACCTCCGCGAACAGCCGCGTGACGGCCTGCAGATGCGCGGGGTCGATGAACAGCCGTGCCGCGTACGAGCCCAGGGCCTCCGCCGCGGTGTAGCCGAACAGTTCCTCGGCCTGCGGCGTCCAGAAGACGATGCGTCCCTCGGCGTCGAGGACCACCGCGGCCACGCTCAGCATGTCCAGCAGGCCGGTGGTGCGGGGCGGCCCGGGACCGTACGGGTCGCTGTCGGACCGGAAGGATTCGGTCGTCATCCCTGAGCCTCCTCCACCGGTCGGCGGAACGGGGCGGCCACGGTCGGCACCGCCGCACACCCGGAACCCCGGGTACCGGCACCTCCATGCTCCCTCCCCGTGGCGGATCCCGAAAACGAAGGCCGTCGCGGATCCCGCGGACGTAAGCGGTCGCGGGCGGCCGGACGGGTCTGTGCCGTGCGCATCGGGCGGACTAGCAGGACCATGGTCGTGAAGAGGATGGCAGCCATGGAATCTGCGCGAGACACCCCGGACGGACCGACGCCCGACGGATCCGCCGGTCGCCCGGAGGGTCGTGTGCCTGGCGGGTCCGCCGGTGGCCCGGAGGGTCGTGTGCCTGGCGGACCCGACGGTCGTCCGGAGGGTCGTGTGCCTGGCGGGTCCGCCGGTGGCCCGGAGGGTCGTGTGCCTGGCGGACCCGACGGTCGTCCGGAGGGTCCTGTGCCCGGCGGACCCGACGGCCCCCGCGGCGGGGCGCGTCCCGGTGAGCCCGGCGGAGGGCGCCCCGCCGAACCCGACGACCTGCTCGACGCGTCCACCGACGCGGCGGCCGTCGTCACCGCCGACGGCATCGTCGTGGGCTGGACCCGGGGCGCCGAGGCACTGCTCGGCCGCCCCGCCGGCGAGGTCGTCGGCGGCTCCGCCGCGCATCTGGTGGCGATGCCCGCGGACCCCGCGCGGGTGGCCGGCGTCGCCGAGCGCTGCCGCGCCGCAATGGGCTGGAGCGGACGCGTCCGGGTACGCCACCGCGACGGCCGGGCCATGGACGTCGACCTGCGGGTCTCCGCCTCCTTCCGCATCGGCCACGACGAGTGCTTCCTGCTCTCGGCCCGCGAACAGCGTCAACGCCCGACGGTCGGCCAGTCCGTCCTCGACGGCTTCCTGACCCGCTCGCCGATCGGCATGGCGGTGATGGACCTGGACCTGCGCTACGTGTGGCTGAACGACACCCTGGAGCGCCTCGGCGGAGTGCCCCGCGACGAGCGCCTGGGACGCCGGCTGAGCGAACTGCTCCCCGGAATCCAGGCGGAGACCCTCGAAGGCCTGATGCGCAAGGTCCTGGAGACGGGCACCCCGGTCACCGACTACGAGTACGTGGGATGGAGCTGGGCCGACCCGCACCGGCAGCACGCCTACTCGACCTCGTTCTTCCCCCTGGTCGACGCCGGCGACTCCGTCACCGGGGTCTGCTACATGGTCCTGGACGTCACCGAGCGCTGGAACGCGCGACGGCTGCTGTCGATGGTCAACGAGGCCGGAACCTGCGTCGGTACCACCCTGGACGTGGTGCGGACGGCGCAGGAACTGGCCGACTTCGCCGTTCCCCGCCTCGCGGACTTCGTCATCGTCGACCTTTTGGAGCCGGTCCTGAGCACCGACGGGCACGGGGCGTGGCTCACCGACGCGGGCCCGGCGCCCGCCAGACCGGCGATGCGCCGCGCGGCGCTGAGGTCGGTGCGCGAGGGCTGCCCGGAGGCCGTGGCGCGCATCGGCGACCGGGTGGGATTCCTGCCGCCGCCGCACGGCATGAGCCTGCTGCTCGGAGGGGAACCGATCCTCGTCCCGGTCCTCGACCCCTGCGACGGCCTGTGGCAGGCCGAGGAGCCCGCGCGGGCGGAGCGGATCCGGGAGTTCGGTCTGCACTCGCTGATCTCGGTGCCGATGCGGGCCCGGAACACCGCTCTCGGCCTCACCACGTTCATCCGCTCGCTCAACCCCGTCTCCTTCCACGCCGACGACGTGCTGCTGGCCCGGGAGCTGGTCGCGCGGGCGGCCCTGTGCGTCGACAACGCGCGCCGCTACACGCGCGAACACACGGCCGCGGTCACCCTGCAGCGCAGTCTGCTGCCCGACGTCCTGGTCGGAGGTTCGGCGCTGGAGGTCGCCTCCAGCTATCTGCCGGCCGACCCGACGGACGGCGTGGGCGGCGACTGGTTCGACGTGATACCGCTGTCCGGCGCCCGGGTGGGCCTGGTGGTCGGGGACGTGGTGGGGCACGGCATCACCGCCGCGGCGACGATGGGCCGGCTGCGCACCGCCGTACAGACCCTCGCCGACATGGAGATGCCCCCCGACGAGCTCCTGGCCCACCTGGACGACCTCGTGCTCCGGCTGAGCGCGGAACGCGGCGACGACGAGGCGGCCCGCACGACCGCGGCCACCTTCCTCGGCGCGACCTGTCTCTACGCCGTCTACGACCCCGTCACCCGCCGGTGCTCGTTCGCCCGCGCCGGGCACCCGCCCCCCGTCGTCGTCTCGCCGGGTGGAGAGGTCACCTTCCCGGAGGTACCGGCCGGGCCACCGCTCGGACTCGGCGGCATGGGCTTCGAGACGACCGAGATCGAACTCGCCGAGAACAGCCTCCTGGGCCTCTACACCGACGGCCTCGTCGGCGGAGCCGACCGTGACATGGAGCGGGGCATGGCCCGCCTCGGCGAACTGCTGGCCCAGCCCGGCGCCGATCTCCCCGCCCTGTGCTCCTCGGCGGTACGCGACCTGGTGCCCGTGCCCCAGCCCGACGACATCGCCCTGCTCCTGGTCCGCACCCACGCCCTGGGCGCCGACGACGTCGTCTCCTGGGAGGTGCCCGTGGACCCGGCCGCCGTCGCCGAGGTGCGGGGCCGCGCGACCCGCCAGGTCGAGGCATGGGGGCTGGGCGACCTGTCGATGACGACCGAACTCCTCGTCAGCGAGCTGGTCACCAACGCGATCCGGTACGCCGCCCCGCCCCTGCGGCTGCGCCTGCTCCGCGACTCCCGGCTGACCTGCGAGGTCTCCGACGCCAGCAGTACGGCCCCCCGGCTGCGGCATGCCCGCAGTACGGACGAGGGGGGCCGTGGCCTGTTCCTCGTCGCCCAGCTCGCGCATCGCTGGGGGGCGCGCTACACGCCCGAAGGGAAGATCATCTGGGCCGAGCAGGAGATTCCGCCGCCCCCGTAGGCGGGGGCGGCAAAAGTGCTACGCGCACGCCCAGGCGTTCATACCCTGCATCGCCGCGAGCCGCCGGGCCACGGCGATCTGCGCCTTCCTGCTCGCCAGGTCGGCCCGGGGCGCGTGTCTGAGCCCGCCCGCGGCGGCCCAGCTGCGCTGCGAGAACTGGAGCCCGCCGTAGTGGCCGTTGCCGGTGTTGGCCCGCCAGTTGCCGCCGGACTCGCAGCGGGCGATGGCGTCCCAGTCGGCCTCGGCCGGGACGCTCGGGGCCGCCCCGGCGGCGGGGGCCAGCACGGTCAGGAGGGCGGCGACGGGAAGGACGAGCCGCAGGGCCGCGCGGCCCTGCCGGAGCGGTCCGCGCCCGTGACGCGGCATCAGGTGTTTCTGAAATGAAAACATGACAAGTGACACTAAGCGGATGATGTGGCCGACGACCGCCGTCACACCCGTTCCGGGGTCCGTCTACGGCCTTCCGGGTGACGGCCCTCGTACGGCTCGCCCGACCGGCGGCAAGGCGACGCCGGCCGCCGGGGGAGGGCGCCGGAGTGTCCCCCCTCGCACCCGTCTACGATGTCCAGGCCCCTGCCCGACCGGCGTGGGAGCGAGTCGGCGTCCGGTGCGCCGGTCCGACTCGGTGGACAGGGGCCGACAAGGGCGTCGACCCGCCCCGACGACCGTGCCTGTCCGCCGGCCCAACTGGCCCTGTCGTGGCCGCCGTCTGCCGAAAGTGACGTCCGAACGTGTTCCAGGAAACGCCGATCTTCCATCGTCTCGTCGCCGAGCGGGGCGACATCCCCACCCAGGTGCGGGGCGAGGCCGAGCGGATCCAGCGCGATCTCGCCTCCGTCATCCCGTCCCCGTCCACCGCGGGCAACCTGCCCGCACAGCACTTCCTCGCCGTGCGAGGCCGCCACGAGTGAACCGCCCTCCCGGTCTCGACACCGGGTCGGCCGACAGGACTTGCAGACCTCGTCCCCGCGGTGAGCAGCCGCTTTGTTTCAGGGTTGGACGACGTCTGAAAATGCCT
This sequence comes from Streptomyces sp. ID05-39B, assembly GCF_033794725.1. NCBI lineage: Bacteria > Bacillati > Actinomycetota > Actinomycetes > Kitasatosporales > Streptomycetaceae > Streptomyces > Streptomyces sp. ID05-39B. Next base: position 16,945 of record NZ_JARGEF010000113.1, read on the forward strand.
TCATCTTTTTGCGCAAGAGGTGAGGAGTCGTGAGGATGGCGCGTCAGGGCGCCCCACCGCCATCCGTCCATACGCCCTCACCTCTTGAGGAACCGTCATGCCGCATCTGCTCGCGCATGCCCTGGCCACGGCCGCCGTCACCCTGACCGCCCTGCTGACGAACCCCGTGGCCGTCCACGCCGCGGACGAGGGTCCGCCCGGGACCGCCGCACCCGACTGCGTGCACCACTACGCCGACCGCCGCTACACCACCGTCGTCAACGACTGCGACGCTCCCGTGAGCGTCACCGTCGTGTACAGCGACGGCCGGTGGGCCCCGTGCCGCACCCTCGCCCCGCGCGACACGGCCACCTTCGCCGGTCACGGCTTCGACGGGACCCAGGTCCTCGGCCTCGCCACCTGCCTCCCCGCGGCCTCCTGACCGCACCGGACCGGCGTGCTTCCTTACCGCACTGGGCAGGCGTGCTTCCTGACCACACCGGGCAGGCGTGCCTCCTGACCGGAGTTGGCCGACGTGTGCCTCCTGACCGGAGCGGGCCGACGTGCCTCCTGACCGGAGCGGGCCGACGTGCCTCCTGACCGGAGCGGGCCGACGTGCCTCCTGACCGGAGCGGGCCGACGTGCCTCCTGACCGGAGCGGGCCGGCGGGATCAGCCCGCGGCCCGCTCCGGCGCCCGGCCCTGTTCGCGGCGCCGGAGCCTGCCGAGGGCCAGGCCGAGCAGCGCCGTCCCCACGCTGATCACGGCGACCCGCACCGTCCACTCGCCCACGGCCCCCTGACCGGCGTCGGCCGGCGCGGGCAGCCGCAGCAGCGCACTGCTGATCGGCCAGGCAGACCAGCAGGACCCTCCAGAACGGCGGCTCACGGCGGCCGGTCAGCGCCGAGGCGACGAGGATGACGACGACGCCGAGGGCGATGACAAGCGGTGTGGACACATCATGGACACCAGCCCTCCGCCAACATCCGCGAAAACGTCGGCCGACGGGACGAACGAGACCTCTGTCGCAGGGGGGGAGCCGACCGGCGGCACCGGCGTGTGTGCGTCGCGGGCATCGGGTACTCGGCCCGCGACCTGTTCGACCTGCGCGGAAGGGATGGCCGTGATGACGGTGCCGGAGGAGAACCGGAAGAAGACCGACACGACCGACGAAGTGATCGGCGAGGGCGCCGGCACCGAGGCTTCCTCCGAGCCGGGTGCGGCGACGGGCCGCACGATGCGCCAGGCGATGGAGGACGCCGGTGTCCGCTCCGAGGACTACGAGGGCTCAAAGGGAGCTGAGGGCCCCAGGGGATCGAAGGGGTCGAAGGAGTCGAAGGGGTCGAGGGGGTCGAAGGAGTCCTAGCGTCGGACGCCCGCCAGGGCCCCCACCGCCGCGCGAGCAGAGCGGAAGGAGACATGCCATGGCGCACACCGATGCGCCGCAGGTGCTGCACTCGCTGAAGGACGTCCGCTTCCCGGCGGGCAAGGAACAACTGGTCGAGGCCGCCCGCAGGGCCGGCGCCTCCGAAGACGTGGTCAAGGCGCTGCGCGCGGTTCCCCAGGAGGAGTACACCTCGCCGCAGGACGTGGCGCGGTCGGTCCGCACGGACCCCGACTCCGACCTCGGACACACCGCGGCACAGCGCGCCGAGCAGGCACGCGAAGGCGGCAAGCAGGGCTTGTCGCAGCACCTGCGGGATGTTCCCAGGACGCCGATCCAGGAAGAACTGGACGAGGGCTGACGGGCGTCGCCCGCTCACCCGGCTGGTGGACGAGCCCCTGCGGGGGACGCGGCCCCGTGCCAGATTGGTGCACGGAAAGCACCCTGTCCGCAGGCATGCGTACGGCATGCGTACGCCTTGTCGGTGCCGCGTTCCCCCGGCCGACGCCGCCGGTCCGCGACGTGAGCGGCAGAAGACGTCACGTGCCCTCGCGGTCGCTGTTCCGGCGGTCGCCCGAACAGCGACGCCCGCGCACGCAGCCACCCATCAGCCGCCCCACGACCCAGAAGCGAAGGAAGCGATGAGCGAGAGCAATCCCATCAAGCGGGCGGCGGAGAAGGTCGCCGAGACCCTGAGCGGCGACGGAGGCGGACCGCCGGACGGCATTCCCGGGAAGCCGGGCCCCGAGGCCCCTACGGTCGCGGAGCCGACGCGGCCCAGGGACCCCCTCCCGCCGAAGCCGGACCAGACCGGACCCGACACCGTGTCCCCGACGGGGCAGCCGACGGGCGCCGACCAGGCCCGCTTCGCCCAGTCCGGCAGCTATCTGACGAACGCCCAGGGAACCCGTCTCCCCGACACCGACCACTCGCTCAAGGCGGGGCCGCGCGGCCCCGTCCTCCTCCAGGACCACCACCTGCGCGAGAAGGTCATGCACTTCGACCACGAGCGCATCCCGGAGCGCGTGGTCCACGCCCGGGGCGCGGCGGCCCACGGGGTGTTCCAGAGCTACGGCACCGCGGCCTCCGTGACGAAGGCCGCCTTCCTCGCCGAGGACGAGGAGACGCCCGTCTTCGTACGTTTCTCCACGGTGCTGGGGTCGCGCGGCTCCTCCGACACCGTGCGGGACACCCGCGGATTCGCGACGAAGTTCTACACCAGCGAGGGCGTCTTCGACCTGGTCGGCAACAACATCCCCGTCTTCTTCATCCAGGACGCCATCAAGTTCCCCGACATCATCCACGCGGGCAAACCGCATCCGGACCGCGAGATCCCGCAGGCCCAGAGCGCGCACGACACCTTCTGGGACTTCGTCACCCTGCACACCGAAGCCACCCACCACACCCTGTGGAACATGTCCGACCGGGGCATCCCGCGCTCCTACCGCACGATGGAGGGCTTCGGCGTCCACACCTTCCGCCTGGTCGCCGCCGACGGCGGCACGACGCTGGTGAAGTTCCACTGGAAGCCCAAGCTGGGCGTGCACTCCCTGGTGTGGGAGGAGGCGCAGATCATCAACGGCGTCGACCCGGACTTCCACCGCCGGGACCTCGCGGACGCCATCGAGGCGGGCGCGTACCCCCGGTGGGAGCTGGGCATCCAGACCTTCCCGGACACCCCGGACCAGACCTTCCAGGGCATCGACCTGCTGGATCCGACCAACATCGTGCCCGAGGAACTCGCCCCCGTACGGCCGGTCGGACTGCTGACCCTGAACCGCAACCCGTCGAACTTCTTCGCCGAGACCGAACAGGTCGCCTTCCACGTCGGCAACCTCGTGCCCGGCATCGACATCACCGACGACCCGCTGCTCGCCGGACGCCTGTTCTCCTACCTCGACACCCAGATCACCCGGCTCGGCGGCCCCAACTTCCCCCAGCTGCCCATCAACCGGCCGCACGCCCCGGTCAACGACATGCTGCGCGACGGTATGCACCAGACGGCCGTGCACCGCGGCGCCGCCCCCTACCGTCCCAACTCCCTCGACGGAGGCTGTCCGTTCACCGCCGGGGCGGACACCGGCGCCTACATCGAGTCGCCGGTACCGGTTCCCGAGTCCACCAAGGTGCGGGACGCCCCCGAATCGTTCGCGGACCACTTCAGCCAGCCGCGCCGGTTCTGGCTCAGCATGAGCCCGGTCGAACGCGAGCACATCATCGGCGCCTACACCTTCGAACTCTCCAAGTGCTACGAACAGGCCATCAGGGAAAGGGCGTTGCAGGTCCTGGCCAACATCGACCCGCAACTGTGCGCCGAGGTGGCCACCGGCCTCGGTCTGCCGGCCCCCGAGCCGACCGTGCCGCTCGCGGACGTCGAGCCGAGTCCGGCCCTGTCCCAGGTCGGCCACACCTGGCCCACGGACGGCCGGGTCATCGGCATCGTCGCGGGCCCGGACGGCGACCTCGACGGCGTACGCGCCGTACGCGACGCCGTCCTCGAAGGCGGCATGGTTCCCCTGGTGATCGGCCCGGTCGGCGGAACCCTCGGCCCGCTGACGGTGCAGCGCACCTACGCCAACGCGCGGTCCGTCGAGTTCGACGCGCTGCTGCTCGCCGGAACCCCCGCCGTGGGCAGCGACGCCTACGGTGCCCGCGACGCCAAGGGGCTCCCCGCCCCCGCGGACGGGGCACCCACCGACCCGCGCGTCGGCCTCCTGGTGTCCGAGGCATTCCGCCACGGCAAGGCCATCGGCGCCTGGGCGGGCGGCGAAACCGTCCTGGCCGCGTCCGCCGTACCCGCCGACGCACCCGGCGTGGTCGTCACCACCTCGGGCACGGCCGCCCTGGAACAGCTCACCCGTCTCCTGGGCGAACACCGTGTCTGGGACAGGTTCGCCGCGGCCTGACCCGGCGGACGACCGGCGCCCGACAGCCCACCCCCGGCCGCAGGCTCCCGCGGTCTGCGGCCGGCGTCCCCGTTCCACCCCCAGGGGGGCCCATGCAGACCTTCCTCCCGCACGCCGACTTCACCGCGTCCGCCGCGGCACTGGATCCGCGGCGGCTGGGGAAGCAACGCGTCGAGGCCCTCCAGGTGCTGCGCGGCCTGACCGTCCCCGGCTACGGCTGGCGGCATCATCCGGCGGTCCGCATGTGGGCCGGATACCAGGAGGCCCTGGTGCGCTACGGCCTGGAGGTCTGCGGGGTGTGGACCGCCGCCGGGCGCGCCGACACCTGCGCCGCCTCCCTCATGAGCGACTTCACCGCCGGCCACGGCGACATCGGCGTACGCACGCAGCGGGAGCTGGCCCGTGCCGGTGAACTCCCGCCGTGGCTGGGCGATCCGGAGTTCCACCGCGGCCACCGCTCCGCGCTCGTACGCAAGGACCCGGACTTCTACGCCCGCCTCTTCCCGGACGTTCCCGACGACCTGCCCTACGTGTGGCCCGTCTCCGACCGGCCGTCCTGACGGACCGTGTCCGCGACCGGTGCCGCACCCGCGTACAACCGCGGCGCGGCTCAGGCGTCTTCCTTTCCGGAGGGCCATGACGGCCGAACACCGGATCGCCCATTGCTGCGGGAGTCGGCAGGCGCGGACGCGCCGCGCCGCGTGGCGGCGGCCAGGGGGCCGGGGGCGATCGGCCGCCCCGGGCACGCGACCGCCCTGGCACGGGCGGCACAGGACCGCGACCCCGCCGTGGTGCGCGCCGCCGCGGCGCACGGCCTGCGCCGGCCCGGGGCACGTGAGGCCGGCCGCGACGCGCTCGGACGCCTCACGGACGCCTGAACCCGCCCGGGACGACCGGGGGTTCCGGCCTGATCGGGCCCCGGGCGGGTAGGTGAACGAGGACCAGTGAGCGAGCCGACCGCAGGAGGGTGAGATGGCGTCTGTCATCCAGCGCATCAAGGAGTTCGCCAGGAGCCCGCAGGGCCGCCGGACCGTCGAGCAGGTGCGCCGAGCGGCGTCCGATCCGCGCCGGCGTTCGCAGGCGCGCCGGCTGCTGGAACGATTGCGCACCAAGCGGTAGGCGCCGGGCACGCCGGTGACCGGCTGTTCTAAAGTGACTGCCGTCAGTCAATGCCCGATGACCGGGACGGAGAGGTAGTCGCTCATCATGCCGACCGAAACGTTTGAGTTCCGCGTAGAGGCCCGTCAGCTCCTGCAGTTGATGATCCACTCGATCTACTCGAACAAGGATGTCTTCCTGCGTGAACTCGTCTCCAACGCCTCGGACGCGTTGGACAAGCTGCGCCTGGCGGCGCTGCGCGAGGACACGCTGGACGCCGACGTGTCCGACCTGCACATCGACATCGAGGCCGACGGCGAGGCCCGCACCCTCACGGTGCGGGACAACGGCATCGGCATGTCGTACGACGAGGTGGCGGAGCTGATCGGCACCATCGCCAACTCCGGTACGGCGAAGTTCCTCGAACAGCTGCGGCAGGCCGACGAGGCGGCCGACGCCGAAGGCCTCATCGGGCAGTTCGGCGTCGGTTTCTACTCCAGCTTCATGGTGGCGGACGAGGTCACCCTGGTGACCCGGCGGGCCGGCGAGACACAGGGCACCCGCTGGTCGTCGCGCGGCGAGGGCACGTACACGCTGGAGACGGCCGAGGAGGCGCCGCAGGGCACCACGATCACCCTCCACCTCAAGCCCGCCGACCCCGAGAACCAGCTCCACGACTACACCTCGCCCTGGAAGCTCAGGGAGATCGTCAAGCGGTACTCGGACTTCATCACCTGGCCGATCCGGATGGTCCCGCAGGCCCCGGCAGGCGACGACGGCGACGCTGCCACCGCGCGCGAGCCCGAGACGCTCAACTCGATGAAGGCGCTCTGGGCGCGGTCGCGCGACGAGGTGAAGGACGAGGAGTACCACGAGCTCTACAAGCACATCAGCCACGACTGGCAGGACCCCCTGGAGACGATCCGCCTCCAGGCGGAGGGCACCTTCGAGTACCAGTCGCTGCTGTTCATCCCCTCGCACGCCCCGCACGACCTGTTCACCCAGGGCTACAAGCGCGGTGTCCAGCTGTACGTCAAGCGCGTCTTCATCATGGACGACTGCGAGGCGCTCCTCCCGCCGTACCTGCGCTTCGTGAAGGGCGTCGTCGACGCCCAGGACCTCTCGCTCAACGTCTCCCGTGAGATCCTCCAGCAGGACCGTCACATCCAGATGATGCACCGGCGGCTCGCGAAGAAGGTCCTGTCCTCCGTGAAGGGCATGATGACCGCGGCCCCCGACCGGTACGACACGTTCTGGCGGGAGTTCGGCCCGGTCCTCAAGGAAGGGCTGGTGACCGACTCCGAGAACCGCGAAGCCCTCCTCGCCGTCTCGTCGTTCGCCACCACGCACGACGCCGCCGAGCCGACGACGCTCAAGCAGTACGTGGAGCGGATGAAGGACGGCCAGGACGCCGTCTACTACCTGACCGGCGAATCCCGCGAGGGTATCGAGAACTCGCCCCACATGGAGGCCTTCCGGGACCGCGGCATCGAGGTCCTGCTGCTGACCGACCCGGTCGACGAGGTGTGGACCGACGCCGTCGCCGAGTTCGACGGCAAGCCGCTGCGGTCCGTCGCCAAGGGCGAGATCGCCCTCGACGGCGACGGTGAGGAGAAGCCCGCCGAGGACCGGGAGGAGCGGAACGAGGAGTACGCCGAACTGCTCACCTGGATGAAGGAGCAGCTCGGGGAGGACATCAAGGAGGTCCGCCTGTCCTCCCGGCTCACGGTCTCCCCGGCCTGCCTGGTCTCCGACACCAATGACCTGACCCCGGCCCTGGAGAACCTCTACCGCGCGATGGGCCAGGACGTCCCCCGCGCCCAGCGCATCCTCGAACTGAACCCGGACCACACGCTCGTGAAGGGACTCAACCGCGCTCTGCGCGACCGGGCGGACCGGACCGCGCTCGCCGAGGACGCGGAGCTGCTGCACGGTCTCGCGGTACTCGCGGAGGGCGGCCGGCCCAAGGAGCCCGCCCGCTTCACGCAACTCCTCGCGGAACGCCTCGAACGCGCCCTCTAGCGGCCTGTCAGGTGGGCGGCGGCGCGCCCGGCGACGCCGCCCACGACGGAATGTCAGCGGTGTACTGAAGAATGCGCGGAAGCGAGATCAACTCCGGGCATGACGGGGTAGGCGGTCTCGAGTCCCTGCCCCGAAAGAGGTCACCGCTGATGCCGCTCTCCGCGATCAGGCCACCGGCCGCCGACACGTCCCGCACCCCGGCCACGGCCGACGTCCTGCGTACCGTCTCGGACGCCCGCACCCCGGTCTTCGTCACTGTCCACGCCAACGGTCGCCGCAGGTACAGCTATTGGCGCCCGCTGGACTCCACCACCGGCAGAGGCGGCTGCTACGCAGCCCTCCCCACCGCCGAGTGCGACGAACTCCTGTCCGCCGGCCGCATAGCCCTCGGTGACCCCCTCGCCGACCCCACGAAGACCACCTACCGGGTTCGTCCGGTCCGCACCCCCCAGAC
>NZ_JARGEF010000114.1:0-24739 GCF_033794725.1 Streptomyces sp. ID05-39B
AAGCAACGACCACTCGCGATTCGTCAGATCCCCCCGACCCATGACCGAACCAACGAGCGACCAGTCAGAAGGTCACATGATCCGCCGGACAGTGCCTAGCCCGCCAGGTGTCCCAGGTCGTTCCAGCTCTCGATCGCGGGGTCCCCGTACGCCCAGCCCAATACGGACAGCGACGTCGGATTGAGGCGTATGCGGGCCGCGAAGTCCAGCGGGAGGCCCAGCCAGCGGGCCCCGATCGAGCGCAGGATGTGCCCGTGGGCGAACACCAGCACGTCCCGGTCCGCCGACCGCGCCCACGCGACGACCTCGTCCGCGCGCGCGGTGACCTCCGCGAGGCTCTCCCCCTCCGGCACCCCGTCGCGCCAGATGAGCCAGCCCGGCCGGGCGGCCTGGATCTCGGCGGGGGTCAGTCCCTCGTAGGCTCCGTAGTGGAACTCCATCAGCGTGTCCCACGGCGTGGCCCGCTCGCCGAAGCCGGCGAGTTCGCACGTCTCCCGCGCGCGTGCCAGCGGACTGGTGCGCACCTCGACGCCGGGAAGGCCGTCGAACGGCGCCCGGTGCAGCCGCTCGCCGAGCAGCTTGGCACCGCGCCGGCCCTCCTCCAGCAGGGGCACGTCGGTCCTGCCGGTGTGCTTGCCGGACAGCGACCACTCCGTCTGTCCGTGCCGGGCCAGCAGGATGCGCGGTGCCATGGGAACCCTTCCGGGGGAATTCGGGGGCGGAACACATCCATCATCGCGCACCCTGAACGGGGGCAACCCGGGGGGCGATCTCAGCGTCTTTGACTGCCGGGGGCGCGCGGAACCGGGCGCCTGCACAGGCCGTAAAGTGGCACCTCCGTGCCATCGGCGCCGCAGCTACACGAAGGGGGAGGCGATCGGATGCCGCAGACCGAGACACCAGGCATCGAGGCGGCTCCGCCCAGGCTGCGCTGGTGGACGGAACTGCCGTTGATCGTGCTGGTGTACGCCTGCTACTCCGCCGGCCGGCTCCTCGCGCGAGGCGATGTCACCAGTGCCGTCGACCACGGGCTGGCGATCCTGCGGGTCGAGAAGCTCCTGTACATCAATGCCGAGCACCCGCTGAACCGGCTGTTCAGAACCGAGGCGTGGATCGGCGTGCCGGCCGACTTCTGGTACGCCTCGCTGCACTACATGGTCACGCCGGTGATCCTGGTCTGGCTGTTCCGCACCCGGGCCGTGCAGTACCGGGCCGCCCGCACCTGGCTGATGACGTCGACGTTCATAGGCCTGATCGGCTTCACCCTGCTGCCCACCTGCCCGCCCCGGCTGCTGTCGGCGGACCACGGCTTCGTGGACACGATGGCCCAGTACAGCTCGTACGGCTGGTGGGGCGGCGAGGCGAGCGCCCCGCGCGGGCTCGGCGGCATGACCAACCAGTACGCGGCCATGCCGAGCCTGCACGTCGGCTGGGCCCTGTGGTGCGGGGTGATGCTGTGGCGGCACGGTGGCACCCGGGCGGCGAAGACCGCCGGTGTCGTCTACCCGCTGGTGACGACGATCGTGGTGATGGGCACCGCGAACCACTACTTCCTCGACGCGGTCGCCGGCGCGGCCGTGATGGGCGCGGGACTGCTGCTGGCCCCGCTGGTGACACGCCGCGCGGACCGGGTCGCGGGCTGGATGGCGGGACGGTTCCCGTCCGTCCCGGTGGCCGCTCGGAGCGCGGAGACCTCGATTGTCAGTGCCGGATGCCAGACTTCCCCGGGTGAGCGAATTCCACGGCAGCGCGAGTCACGGTTCGGGCCCGGAGCCGAGCCGGACGCCACCCCCTCGGACGCGGGGGACGGCGCTCCGGCAGCGGCTCGCTGACCTGCGCGGACCCGACGTACCGGCCAAGGCGCTGGACGCCCGCGCCCTCGCGGCGCTCGCCGCGAACCCGGGATGCAGCCGGCGCGCGATCCTCGACGGCGCCGGGGTGAACAAGGCGGCACTGGCCGACGCCCTGGGCTCACCCTCGGCGTTCGGCCAGTCCCAGTTCGCCCTCACCCGCGGCAACGCGTTCGAGGCGAAGGTGAAGGCCGACGGCGGCGCCGACCTGCTGCGCCTGGTGCACGAGAAGCTCGACCCGCGCGCGCAGCCGCCCACCGGGGCGAGCGTCCCGGACCTGTCGGCGATCGGCCCCGAGGGCCGTACGGCGCGGACCGCCCTGGCACTGCGCGAGGCCGGGCAGGCGCCCGGCACCTGGACCCTCCTCGACCATCCGATGCTCGCGCTGGACGTCGCCGGCTCCCCGGCGTTCCTGGAGCCGGACGCGGTCGTGGTGCACCCGGACGGCAGCTGGTCGGTCGTGGAGATCAAGTCGTTCCCCCTGCTGGACGGCTCGGCGGACCCGGCAAAGGTCGGCGCCGCCGCCCGCCAGGCCGCCGTGTACGTGCTGGCGCTGGAGGCCGTCGCCGCCCGGCTCGACCCCGCGCCGCGCGTACGCCACCGCATCCTGCTGGTCTGCCCCAAGGACTTCTCCAACCTGCCCGCCGCGTCCGCCGTGGACATCCGCAAGCAGCGCGCGGTCACCCGCCGCCAGCTGGCCCGGCTCACCCGTATCGAGGAGATCGCCGACGCCCTCCCGGACGGCACCTGCTTCTCGCCCGAGCAGCCCCCCGAGCAGCTCACGGCGGCCGTCGAGGCCGTCCCCGCGGCCTACGCGCCCGAGTGCCTGGCCGCCTGCGAGCTGGCGTTCCACTGCCGCGACCGCTCCCGCGCGGCCGGCACGGTCACCGCGCTGGGCCGCACCGTCCGCGCCGAGCTGGGCGGGCTGACCACGGTCGGGGACGTGCTGGCCGCCGCGCGCGGCGAGGCCGGCGACCCCGACGACCCGGCGGTGGCCGCCCTGCGCCGGGCGGCCCGACTGCGCGAAGAGTCCCTGGGGGCTATGTGTCGCTGATCGCCACCCTCGCCCGCCTCGAGGCCGTCGCCACCGGCCGCGCGCGGCCCACCGCCACCGTCCGCCACCGGCACCTGTCCGAGCGGCCGCTGGTGTTCGTGCCGCTGACCACCGCCGGTGAGGCCGGCGCCCCGCTCGGCGCCCTCGTCGGCACCGACCGGGACGCGCCCCGGCTGCTCGTCGTGGCGCAGCCGCGCGACCGCGACCTGCGGTTCGCGTTCCTCGCCGAGCTGGCCGACATCGTCCTGCCGTACATCGACTCCTACGCCGACGCCGTCGAGGCCGCCGAGCGCAGCGACACCGACCCGGAGACCGGCAAACGCGTCAAGGTCGAGGTCGAGCTGTGTTCCGACGCGCCCCAGCTGATCGTCCCGAGCCGAGCGGGCGTGGAGTACGTCCGCCTCCTGGGCCGCTCGATGCGCTTCCGCCGTACGGCCGAGCAGGACCCGGAGACGCCGTATCCGGCGCCGCCGCGCGTGCCGCTGCTCGGGCGGTGGCTGACGCACTTCGGGGAGCGGTCCCGGGTGCCCGGTTCCTCGCTGCTGGCGGCGCTCACCGAGATGCTGGGCCGGCACTGGGCGACCGGCCAGTCCAGCCTGGAGGACCAGCACCTGGGGGCACTGCTCGCCTGGATCGCCCCGCCCGAGGGCGCGACCGGAGCCGAGGCGGCGCTGCGCGCCGAGCTGGCACGCGACGGTCAGGGCCAGCTGCTGTGCCCGCCGGCCGGCCCGGCGACCGACCCGGCGTTCGACAACAAGCTGCTCGCCCCGGCCATCGAGCGCTACGACCGCGCGCGTACCGCCCTGGCCGCCGCCCAGGACGGCCTCCAGGCCGACGACCGGCTGGGCGAGCTGACCGCCGCCGAGCGGGCGATCCACGAACTCGTGCTGAGCCGGACGCTGCCCACCTGGGAGAAGGTGTGGCAGGGCCTGGACCTGCTGCGGGAGCTGCCCGAGGGGTCGCATGTCGAGGAGCGGTGGACGCGCGACCGCTGGTCGTTCACCGGCCACCGCGACCGCGTCGTGGCCGGTGAGCCCCCGCAGCCGCGCCGCGACGACGCGGTGACCGCCGCCAACAAGCTGGCCACCCGCGAGCGCGAACAGGGTCGGCTGGACGCGCAGGAGGCACTCGACGACCCGCTGGTGATGGCGGGGCGGCGCCTCGCCGGGGAGGCGTTCGCGGGCGAGGTCGTCGACGTGGTCATGGCGTACAGCGAGGGCAAGCGGCCCAGCCCGCGCCCGCTGGTCACCGTCCGCACGGACGACCGGCCGCATCTCGGGGAGCGGGCCAAGGTGTTCCGGTCGCTGGGCGGGAAGCCGCAGGCGGCGGAGTTCGTGCGGCGGGAGGGACCTGACGCGGCGGACGGACCTGAGGAGGAGTGCCTGCTGGTGCTGCGGATCGTCGACAAGATGGGCCGCGGCAAGGAGCCGGAGGTGGGGTCCGTGCCCGAGAAGGGCGACCGGGTCTGCTTCACCCTGTTCGAGCACGAGCAGCGCGGCGGCGCGAAGCTGCCCGACCCCGAGGACACGCCGTGGACGCACGGCGGGCCGCCCGGGGAACCGGTGCCCGAGACCGCCGATTCCGTCACCGAGGAGGACACCCTGTGACCACCGAGGCCGTCTTCGACGCCGGGACCGCCGCCACCCGCGCCACCGACGCGATCCTGCGCGACACGCTGCACGGCACCGCGCGCGGGGTCGTCGTCGACTCCCCGCCCGGCGCCGGAAAGTCCACGCTCGTGGTCCGTGCCGCGCTGGAACTGGCGGACGCGGGGCGCCCGCTGATGGTCGTCGCGCAGACCAACGCGCAGGTCGACGACCTGGTGCTGCGGCTCGCCGAGAAGAACCCCGAGCTGCCGGTGGGCCGCCTGCACAGCAGCGACGCCGACGCCTACGACAAGACGCTGGACGGCCTGGCGAACGTAAGGAAGTCGGCGAAGGCCGGTGACCTGGCCGGGCTGCCGGTCGTCATCTCCACGGCGGCCAAGTGGGCGCACGTGAAGGCCGACGAGCCGTGGCGGCACGCGATCGTGGACGAGGCCTACCAGATGCGCTCGGACGGGCTGCTGGCCGTGGCCGGACTGTTCGAGCGGGCGCTGTTCGTGGGCGACCCGGGGCAGCTGGACCCGTTCGCGATCGTGGGCAGCGAGCAGTGGGCCGGCCTGTCGTACGACCCGTCGGCCTCGGCCGTGTCGACGCTGCTGGCGCACAACCCGGACCTGCCGCAGCACCGGCTGCCGGTGTCCTGGCGGCTGCCGGCGTCGGCGGCCCCGCTGGTCTCGGACGCCTTCTACCCGTACACCCCCTTCCGCAGCGGCACGGACCACGGCGACCGCGCGCTGTCCTTCGGCGTCCCCTCCGACGGCTCCGGGCCCGACCGGGTGATCGACGAGGCGGCCGAGTCGGGCTGGGGTCTGCTGGAGCTGCCCGCCCGGCACACGCCCCGCACCGACCCGGAGGCGGTCCGGGCGGTGGCCACGGTCGTGCGGCGCCTCCTCGACCGGGCCGGCGCGGCCACCTCCGAGCGCTCCCCCGACCCCACTCCGCTGACCGCCGACCGGGTCGCCGTCGGCACGGCCCACCGCGACCAGGCGGCGGCGGTCCGCGCGGCACTGGCCGAGCTGGGCGTCACGGACGTCACCGTCGACACGGCGAACCGGCTGCAGGGGCGGGAGTACGACGTCACGGTGATCCTGCATCCCCTGTCCGGGCGCCCCGACGCGACCGCCTTCCATCTGGAGACGGGCCGCCTGTGCGTCCTGGCGTCCCGTCACCGCCACGCCTGCGTCGTCGTCTGCCGTGCGGGGGTCACCGACCTGCTGGACGCCTACCCGTCGACGGAACCGGTCCAGCTGGGCACGGCGGTGAAGTTCCCGGACGGCTGGGAGGCGAACCACGCGGTCCTGGCGCACCTGGCGGAGCACCGGGTCACCTGGACGGCGTGACGCCGGGACCGCGCATCTTGCTCGGCTCCAGGTGGCTTGGAAGTGCCGGTGGCTGGGGAACATCGCCGGGGGGCGCATCGCTTGAGAAGGCCGGGGGTCCCGGCCCCCTTGCGTCGTCGGGGGACAATGGAGGGTGGTCCGCTTGCCGGTGGTGCCATCACGTCCGTACGAGGAGGAGAAGACATGGCGGAGCACACGCCGGGTCGGAACGAACCGCGGCTACGCCCCGCGCCCCTGCTCTTCGAGCCCGCCGAGGCGGCCGGTGATCCGGAGCACTTCTTCGACCTGGAGTCGATAGACGACCCCGGGGCGCTGCTGACGCGCGCCACGGAACTGACGCAGGCCTTCCGGGCGGCGGCGGACCGGGCGATGGAGTTCCAGGCCATGGCGGCGGCTCAGCTCGCCGATCCGCGCCGGTTCGACCGGCTGACGGCGGCGGACATCGCGGACCGGGCCGAGTGGACCGAGGCCTACGCGAAGAAGATGGTCGAGTTCGGGCGGGACCTGATGCGCGGCGACGCCGAGGGACTCGGGCACGCCGACCCCGTGTGACCCGGCCGCAAGGCCCCGTCGATCACTCTGCGTCAGGCTTTCGGCATATGCCAGGTGGGCAAGATAGTGCCTCCGGCCGCTCCCTGTCCTCGTTTTCCACAACCCAGTGGAATCGGCCACTCACGCCGTGTAGATCTTGGCGACATGAGCAGCGCATGGGACGCCCCTGACACCGACCACCGCGACACCGCCGGAGTCACCGCGGACGGCGCGGCCTGGCTGGCGTCCGCCGGCACGTATCCCCGCAGCACGCTCGCCCTGTGGGAGGAGCGCCCGCACGCCCCGGTCGTCCTGCCCTGCGGTTCCGTCTTCGACGTCGTGAGCGCGCCGGCGATGTTCGGGCGGCTGATGCTGGACCGGCTGTGGGACGAGGGGCCGGGTTCGGGGCCGGTGGCCGCGTTCCGCGGGCGGATGCTGCTGTTCGCCGCTCCGGGCACCGCCCAGCGGCTTCCCTCCCTGCTGGACTGGGAGGAGTGGAGTGCGGACGGCCGCCGGGACGGCCGTACCGGGACCGTGCCGCCGCTGCTGTGCCACGGGAACGGGGACGCGGTCACCGTGCCCGCCCCGCTGGCCTCGGAGGAGACCGGCGGAGCCACCCGCTGGGTCACCGCCCCGGACACCCGGCACCCCTGGCTGCCGGGCCCGGAGATCCTGCTCTGGGCGGCCGTCCGGGCGGCCCGTGCGGCCGTGCGGATATCGATTTCTCACGCCTCGGATCCGGATGCTAAGGTCTACGACGTCAGCAGGCGCCGCTAGCTCAGTTGGTTAGAGCAGCTGACTCTTAATCAGCGGGTCCGGGGTTCGAGTCCCTGGCGGCGCACCATGACGAGGGCGGCCCCTGTTCGCGGAAAGCGCGAACAGGGGCCGCCATCGTCATGTCTGCGCGGCTTCGCCGCGCGTTGTGGGGGCTCCGCCACCCACACCCCCACACAGCAAATCCCCTCGCGCAAGCGGGGGGCCTTTCGCGTGGCCGCACGCCGCTAGGCCGTGATCCGTACCGTCCACGCGCCCGCCGCCGTGCGGCCCTCCACGTCGACCCTCACGTCCTCCCCCGGCACGGTGAAGCTCTCGCCGGCGCCTACGGGGGCGTCGGCGAGGGGCGGGTAGACCGAGTCGCCCCAGCAGGCGTCGGTACTCGGGTGGGCGTCGACCACCTCGACCGGGCCGCGGCCGGACTCCGCGCCGCTCTGGACGCGGTAGACGAGGACGCCGGAGCGGCAGGACGCGAGGTCGTTGCCGATCCGGCCGCGGGCCTCGAAGGCGAGGGCGCTGTCGGCGCCGGTGCGGACGACCGCGAGCTTGGTGCCGTTGCCGAGTCCGAAGGCGGGTGAGCCCGAGGCCCGGCTCACCGGGATGTCCGGTCCGGCGCCCAGCGGCTCCAGTGTCAGCCGGGTGGGTGTGCCACGGGGTACGCACACCACCTGGCGCGGTTCCAGCCAGCCCAGCTTCCACTTGTGCCAGGCGAACAGGTCGGGGGCCAGGCCGAACTGGCTGCCCATCAGGTCCCAGTCGCCGACGTGGGTGTCCCAGTCGCCCTTGCCGTCCATGGGGCGGTGGTAGAGATCGGGCAGGTCGAACACGTGCCCGGTCTCGTGGGCGAGGACGAGCCGGTCCGGCGGGTGCTGCTCGAAGACGGTGACGATCCGCCGGATGTCGGTGCCGTCGGCGCGCAGCGGGGTGTTCATGTTGACGACCTTGGTGGCGTCGGAGTCCACGCCGGGGGCGTCCGGGTCGGCGACGAGGTACACGACGTCGTAGCGGGAGAAGTCGACCTGCCCGTCGGCCGCGGCAAGGGCGTCGCGCAGGTAGGCGCCGCGGCGCTCCGCACTCCAGTCCCGCTGTATGGCGTACGCGGTGGACGGCTTCGGCATGCGGATCCAGCGCTGGAGGGGGTGGGCGCGCAGGGTGAACTTGCCGTAGGAGGCCTGCTGGAAGTAGCGACTGGTGGCCGGGAAGTGGTCGGCGGCGAGTTCGGCCGGGGGGACCATCGGTGTCCAGTCCGGGAACGACAGGAAGATCATGACCGCGTCGAGGGCGCGGGCGGGACGCGGGTAGGCGGCGTTCCAGGTGTCCAGGCCCTCGGAGTGGTGGGCGTCCGTGCGTTTGAGGGCGCAGGGGGTGGCCGAGAAGGGTTCCGCCGCGGGGGCGCTGATGAGGCAGGTCGCGGCGAGTGCCGTGAGGGTGGTGAACATGGCCGCGGTGCTGCGCAGTCGGGGGCGCGGGAGCTGTCGCGGCACAGGAGACCTCCGGGAGCGGTTCACGGGACACCGCCACCCAGCCTGTGGGAATTTGTCGTACTACGCCCTGTTTGTCTGCCCCAGACGAGTGAGGACGCGGAAACGGGGCATCATTGCCGACACCCCCGGAATACTCACGGAACGTCACAAGCGGTCGCCCGCCCGCAGAACCGGTCCAGCTGGGGGCAGAAACGATCTGTCAGAAACCCCGGTTGTTCAGGGACACTGGGCAGTGGCTGCGCACGCCCGGGGGCAGCCTCTATGATCGGCAGACTTTTCCTGCGCGGACAGCGATCGAGTGCACTGCGGGAGCGAGCGGTGAGCGGAACGTCCGAAGGGCCGACGCCCGCGGCAGACCTCGACCGGTCGGCCGTCACGGTGAGTGACATCAAGGCATCTACTCGTAGGGGTGCCGCCGAGGACAGCGACGGAGGGCCGTCGGCCTACCGTTCCGTCTTCGCGGCCGCACCCCTGGCCATGGCCGTCGTGGACCGGGAGGGCCTGGTCAGGGACGCCAACGAGGCGCTCGGCGTGCTCCTCGGCGGCGGGCCCGCGGCTCTGGTCGGGCGGTCCGCCGCCGACCTGCTGGACCTGGCCTCCGACGCGCGCACCTGGCACGCCTACCGGGAGGTGCTCCGCGGTCGCCAGGCGAAACTGCGCTGCACACGGCGGCTGAAACGGCCCGACGGGCGCTCGCTGTGGGCGCAGGTCACGGTGGCTCCGCTGGACGGCGGTCCGGGTGGCGTGCTGCTGTCGGTCACCGACGTCAGCGGTCACCGGGAGTTGCAGGCCCGGCTGCGCCACCTCCAGATGCACGATCCGGTGACCCGGCTGCCCAACCGCACCCTGTTCTTCGAACGGGTGACGGGCGCGCTGGAGGCGGAGTCGTACGAGCAGAGCGGGACCGGCCGGATCGGGCTGTGCTACCTGGATCTCGACGGGTTCAAGGCGGTCAACGACACTCTCGGGCACCGGGTCGGTGACCGGCTGCTGGCCGCCGTCGCCGAGCGGCTGACCGTGTGCGCGGAGGAGGCCGGACGGACCCGGCCGAGCGTGCCGCTGGTGGCGCGGCTCGGCGGGGACGAGTTCGCGCTGCTGGTGGAGGACTCCACGGGCACCGAACAGCTGGCGGATCTCGCCGAGTCCGTACTGAAGGCGCTCCAGGCGCCGTTCGACCTCTCGGGTCAGCGGCTGAACGTGTCCGCGTCCATCGGCGTCGTCGAGCGGCACGCGGCCGGCACCACGGCCACCGGGCTGATGCAGGCCGCCGACACCACGCTGTACTGGGCGAAGGTGGACGGCAAGGACCGCTGGACGCTGTTCGACCCGGAGCGCAACGCGCATCTGATGACCCGGCAGGCGCTGGCCTCCACGCTCCGGCCGGCCATCGAGCGGGGCGAGTTCCGGCTCGACTACCAGCCGCTGGTGGGGATGTCGGACGGGCGGCTGCGGGGGGTGGAGGCGCTGGTGCGCTGGGACCACCCGCGTTTCGGCCTGCTGGGGCCGAATCGGTTCGTCGCGCTGGCCGAGGAGGACGGCTCGATCGTGCCGCTGGGCCGCTGGGTGCTGGCCACCGCCTGCCGGCAGGCGCGCGCCTGGCAGTTGGCGCACCCGGACGACCAACCCCTGTTCGTCAGCGTCAACGTGGCGGTCCGTCAGGTGTGGGACTCCGACCTGGTGGCCGATGTCGCGGAGATCCTCGCCGAGACCGAACTCGACCCGGCGCTACTCCAGTTGGAGCTGACGGAGTCCGCGGTGATGGGCTCGGCGGGACGGCCGTTGCAGGCGCTCCAGGCGCTGAGCGACATGGGCGTGAACATCGCCATCGACGACTTCGGCACCGGCTACTCCAACCTGGCGTATCTGAGCCGGCTGCCGGTGTCGGTGCTGAAGCTGGACGGGTCGTTCGTGCGCGGCTTCCAGTACGAGGGCACGGGGGCGCCGCCGAATCCGGCCGACGAGGTCGTCGTCGAGGCGATGATCGACCTCGCGCACCGGCTCGGACTGACCGTGACCGCGGAGTGCGTGGAGACGTCGGCGCAGGCCACCCGGTTGCGCCGGATCGGCTGCGACACCGGACAGGGGTGGCTCTACTCCCGACCGGTGCCGCCGGACCGTATCTCCGAGCTGATGGCCGGCGCGTCCTACGCCGTCGGCAACCCGTAAGCGTCCGCGACGAGTTCGTAGGAGCGCAGGCGCAGGTCGCCGCGGTGGGCGTGGCTGGTGAGCATCAGCTCGTCGGCGCCGGTGCGCTTGTGCAGGGCGTCGAGGCCGGAGCGGACCTCGTCGGCCGTGCCGTGGATGATGTTCGCGGTCCAGGAGTCGACGAACTCCCGCTCCAGCGGCGTGAATTCATGGGCCTCCGCCTCCTGCGGGGAGGGGAACAGGCCGGGCCGGCCGCCGCGCAGCCTGACCATGTTCAGACCGGTGGCCAGGGTCTGGCGGCGGGCCTCGCGCTCGTCGTCGGCGGCGAGCACCGACACACCGATGAGGGCGTACGGCTCGTCGAGGACCGCCGACGGGCGGAAGGTCTCCCGGTAGAGGTCGAGGGCCGGGACGGTGTTCTGCGCGGAGAAGTGGTGCGCGAAGGCGAACGGCAGGCCCAGCAGGCCGGCCAGCCGGGCGCTGAACCCGGAGGAGCCGAGCAGCCAGACCGGCGGGCGGTGCCGGGACTGCACGCCGCCGGGGGAGGTGGCCTGGACCGGGCCGGGGACGGCGTGGATGCGGCCGTAGGGGTGCCCGTCGGGGAAGTCGTCGTCGAGGAAGCGGGTCAGCTCGGCGAGCTGCTCGGGGAAGTCGTCGGCGCCCTCGTTGAGCCTCTCGGTGCGGCGCAGGGCCGCCGCGGTGGCGCCGTCGGTGCCGGGGGCGCGGCCGAGGCCGAGGTCGACGCGCCCGGGGGCGAGGGCCTCCAGGGTGCCGAACTGTTCGGCGATCACCAGGGGGGCGTGGTTGGGCAGCATGACGCCGCCCGAGCCGAGCCGGATGCGGCTGGTGTGGGCTGCGAGGTGGGCGAGGATCACCGCGGGCGAGGAGGAGGCGACGCCCGGCATGGAGTGGTGCTCGGCGACCCAGTAGCGGTGGAAACCGCGGGCCTCGGCGAGCCGGGCGAGGTCGACGCCGGTGCGCAGGGCGTCGGTGGCGGTGTGCCCGGAACCGACGGTGACCAGGTCCAGTACGGAGAGCGGGACGGGGGCGGCGCCGAGCGCCGTGCCGTGGATCCCGTCGGCCGACGCGTCACCGGCCGCCGCTTCGCCTGTCCTGTTCTCGCCTGCAGCCGTCTCGTCTGCCGCCACGGGTTTCCTCCTGCGTTCTGGGCGTCCGCTGTCCTTCGGGCGCTAACAGGAGGGTGTCCCCGGTTATTCCCGGCCAGCCACGTGGAGCGCCGGTCAAGGAGAGAGAGCGACGGTCACGGGGAGCGCCGTCCAGGGGAGCGCCGTCCAGGGGGAGCGCCGTCCAGCGGGAGCCGCCGGCCACGGAGAGCGCCGGTCATGGGGAGCCGCCGGCCACGGGGAGCGACAGGCCCGGAGACCCCGTCCGCTCACATCTGCACGATCGGCTCCCGGACGAACAGCGCTCCCAGGCTCGGCGCGTTGACCCGGCGGTCCGTGAGGCGCAGGGCCTCCCAGACGGTGACCTGGTTGGCGGTGAGGACCGGCTTGCCCAGGGCCTCCTCCAGGGCGGGGAGGTGGGCGGCCGTGTGCAGGGCGGTGTCGGGGAGCAGGACCGCGTCCGCGTCGGGGGTGTCGGCATCGCGGGCCAGGGCGAGCACCTGCGCCTCGCCCCAGGTGCCGACCTCGGCGGCCGTGACGACGCCGGAGCCGCGCAGCGCCGTCACCTCGACGCCGCCCGCGCGCAGGAACTCGGCGAAGAGCCCGGCGATGTCGTCGGGGTAGGTCGCGCCCACCGCCACCCGGGCGGCGCCGATCTCCTTCGCCGCGTGGACGAAGCCGAAGGAGGTGGAGGAGGCGGGCATCCCGGCGGCGCGGGCCAGCGCGCGCACCTGCTCGTGGGCGCCCTGCCAGCCGTGCACGAAGCCACCGCTGGTGCAGGCCCACACCACCGCCTCCGCGCCGGCCAGCCGCAGCTGCTCGACGCCCGCGGCGAGGCGCTCGGGCGCGCCCATCTCCCGCAGGGCGTCGACGCGGTGCGCGTCCTCGCCGATGTCCGTGTGGACCAGGTCCACCCGGATGTCACTACCCAGGAGCTGCTCGATGCGGGGGTAGTCGTCCTCGGCGGAGTGGCCCGGGTAGAGGAATCCGAGTGCGGTCATGTCCATCCTTCCTGCTGTTCTTCCGGCAGTGCGGGAGGCCAGTTCCGCGCCCCCTCGTCCAGCAGAGCCTGGTACGGCCCCACGGCTCGGGTACCCAATCGGCGCAGCGCCGCCCACATCGTCACCTGGTTGGCCGAGATGACGGGTATGCGTAGTTCCGCCTCCAGTTGGGGGATGACGTCGTACGTCGGGAGGTTGGTGCAGGAGATGAAGAGGATCTCGGCGGCCGTGGCGCTCACCGCCTGCCGGGCCATGTCGGCGACGTCCCGGTACGGCACCTTCCAGATGTGCCGGGTGAGGCCCATGAACGCGCAGCCGGTGACCGTGACGCCCGCCTGGCCGACGTACTCCCGCAGGGCGTGGGTGACGGACTCGGTGTAGGGGGTGACCAGGGCCACGCGGTGGGCGCCCAGTTCCGCCAGGGCCTCCAGGAGGGCGCCCGAGGTGGTCACGGCCGGCGTGGCGCCGGCCCGGGTCATCGCCTCGCACAGGGCGCGCTCCCCCGCGATCCCGGCGACGAAGCTGCCCGAGGTGCAGGCGTAGGCGACGACCTCCGGGGCGACCGCGATCAGGGTGCGGACGGCGTCGCCGAGCGTCTCGTGCTCGCTGACCCGGCGGGCGAGGTCGAGGCTCACCTCGACGGGCACGTACGGGGTGCGTGTGAGGTGCAGGGACACGTCGTCGGGGACCCAGCGCCACAGCTCGCGGTCCAGGGCGAAGTCGAACGGGGCGACCACGCCGAGGCCGCGCTGGCCCCGTGGGCCGCCGAGAAAGGTGACGTCCATGGGGCACCGCCCTCACCGGGAGACAGGATGGCGCAACCGGCCGTGCGTCGGGCCGTGTTGACGACGGTAGGTTCGGGTGCGAACGTGGTCAATCCGTGCACGTCAGACCTTGGTCACGACCGGGGGAGAAGACCCTCGGTCCCGCCGGGTAAGGGGCATCGGATGACCGCGCTTCCCACGCTCCTCGTCCTCGACGCCGAGCCGCCGCCCCGCCTCGGCCGGCTCACCGGGCGGGCCCGTGTGGTGCACACCGACGAGGCGGGGCTGGCCGGCCTGCTGCCCGGGGCGGACGTCCTGCTGGTGTGGGACTTCGCCTCGCACGCGGTGCGCTCCGCCTGGCCCGGCGAGGGTCCGCGGCCCGGCTGGGTGCACTCGGCGAGCGCGGGCGTGGACCACCTGATGTGCCCGGAGCTGGCCGCCTCGGACACCGTGGTGACGAACGCGCGCGGGATCTTCGACGCGCCGATCGCCGAGTACGTCGCCGCCCTGGTGCTGGCGATGGCGAAGGACCTGCCGCGGACCCTGGAGTTCCAGCGGGAGCGGGAGTGGCGGCACCGGGAGAGCCGGCGGGTGGCCGGGACGCGCGCGGTCGTCGTCGGCTCGGGGCCGATCGGCCGCGAGATCGCCCGCACGCTGAAGGGGCTCGGCGTGACCGCTGCGGTGGTCGGCCGGGTCCCGCGCACCGGCATCCACGGCCCCGGCGACCTGGACCGGCTGCTCGCCCGCGCCGACTGGGTGATCGCCGCGGCACCGCTGACCGAGCGGACGCGCGGCATGTTCGACCTGCGCCGGTTCGGCGTGATGCAGCCTTCCGCGTGCTTCGTGAACGTCGGCCGGGGGCAGCTCGTCGTCGAGGACGCGCTGGTGCAGGCGCTGGAGAAGCGGTGGATCGCGGGGGCCGCGCTGGACGTCCTCACCACCGAACCCCTCGCCGCGGACAGCCCGTTGTGGCGGGTGCCGGGGCTGCTGGTGTCCCCGCACATGAGCGGGGACACGGTCGGCTGGCGGGACGAACTCGGCGCGCAGTTCGTGGAGTTGTTCGAGCGGTGGGCGGCGGGCCGGCCACTGCGGAACGTGGTCGACAAGCAGCGCGGATACGTGCCCGGACACTGATGTCCTCTGGAGGACCGCATGACGGACCTGACCACCTTGACCGCGGGCCGGCTCCTCGACGGCTACCGCAAGGGCGAGTTCGGGCCGGTGGAAGCGGTCCGGGCGGCCCTGGAGCGGGCCGAGCGGATCCAGCCGGAGGTGAACGCGTTCGTGCGGATCCTGGCCGAGGAGGCCCTCGCGCAGGCGCGCGGCGCGCAGGAGCGGTGGCGGCGCGGGGAGCCGCGGGGCGCCCTGGACGGCGTACCGGTCACGGTGAAGGACATCCTGCTGCTGAAGGGGCATCCCACCCTGCGCGGCTCCCGGGCGGTCGATCCGGGCGGGCGGTGGGAGGAGGACGCGCCGTCGGTGGCCCGGCTGCGGGAGGCGGGCGCGGTGTTCCTCGGCAAGACGACGACGCCCGAGTACGGCTGGAAGGGCGTCACCGACTCGCCGCTCACCGGGATCACCCGCAACCCGCACGCCCCCTCCCGTACCGCGGGCGGCTCCAGCGGGGGCAGCGCGGCCGCCGTGGCGCTCGGCGCGGGCCCGCTGTCCCTGGGCACGGACGGCGGGGGCAGTGTGCGCATCCCGGCCGCGTTCTGCGGGATCTTCGCGCTGAAGCCGACGTACGGCCGGGTGCCGCTGTATCCGGCCAGCGCCTTCGGGACGCTCTCGCACGTCGGTCCCATGACGCGGGACGCGGCGGACGCGGCGCTGCTGCTGGACGTGATCGGGGTGCCCGACTCCCGCGACTGGTCGGCGCTGGGCCCGGCCGGAGGTTCGTTCACGCGGGCGCTGGGCGGGGGTGTGCGCGGGCTTCGGGTGGCGTACTCGCCGTCGCTGGGCGGCCAGGTCGCCGTGCGCCCGGCGGTCGCGGCGGCGGTCCGGCGGGCCGTGGAGCGGCTGGCGGAGCTGGGCGCGTACGTCGAGGAGGCCGATCCGGACTTCAGCGACCCGGTGGACGCCTTCCACACCCTGTGGTTCGCGGGGGCGGCACGGGTGACCCAGCATCTCGGCCGGTACCAGCGGGAGTCGCTGGATCCGGGGCTGCGCGAGATCAGCGCGCGGGGCGCCCGGTTCAGTGCCCTGGACTATCTGGCGGCCGTGGACGTCCGGATGGATCTGGGCCGCCGTATGGGCCGCTTCCACGACGACCACGACCTGCTGCTCACCCCGACCCTGCCGATCACGGCGTTCGAGGCGGGCGCGGAGGTGCCGAAGGGGTCGGGGCACCGGCGCTGGACGGGCTGGACGCCGTTCACCTACCCCTTCAACCTCACCCAGCAGCCGGCCGCGACCGTCCCGGTCGGCACGGACGGCGACGGGCTGCCGGTGGGCCTGCAGATCGTGGCCGCGCGGCACCGCGACGACCTGGTGCTACGGGCGGCGCACGCGCTGTACGAGGCGGGGTTCACGTCCGGCGGAAGCTGAGCGTCCCCGCCCTGGGCGTCACGTCCGGCGGAAGCTGAGCGTCTCCCCCGCCGCCCCGGTCCGCCACAGGTCGTTGCAGGCCTCGGCCATCGCCTCCAGGCCCTCGACGACCTGCCCCCAGACGATGCCGGGGACCCAGCCGACGTCGCCGTTCAGCAGCAGGTTGTTGCGCTCGTAGAACAGGGCCAGGTCGACGACCGTCGTGCCGGCGCGGACCTCGCGGTCGTAGCCGTAGGCCTGGGTGCCGAGTTCCGCTCCGGCGAAGGAGAAATAGCAGAGATCTCCCGGAATGGGCGTCACCGTCGGATTCTCCAGCGGTGGTTCCGATGTCGTGAAAGGCGGGAACAGGGCGTAGATCTCGTTGCGCGCGTATTTGGCGTGATAGACGTCCCCGGCGAGCGGAAGGGAATCCCAGACGGCCGCGCAGGTGATCGGCGCGGATTCGTCGAGCAGCTTCGCCGTGGCGGCGATTCCGCGCCTGGCCAGCGAGACTTCGATGTATCGGTCAGCCATGCGTTCCATGGTCCTCCCACGGTCAAGGGGGCCTCGGCGGCGGGCGGGGGCGCGTCACCGGCGGGCGGGGCCGGAAGTGGTGCGCATGACTGGCGTGAAGTCGGGTAGCCGCGCGCCCATGGCTCGACCACAAGCACATCGATCCGGAACCCATGACAGACCCCACGACAGTCCCCGCACAGGACTCAGCCGCCGCTCGCTGCTCGCCGGAGCGGTGTCGCTGGGCGCGGCGGGAGCCCTCGGGGCGGCCGGGTGCAGCCGCGTCCCGGACGACGGAAAGGTACTGGGCGGCAGTCTCCTGGAGACCCTGCGGGAGCAGGGGTCCGTGAAGATCGGCATCGCCAGTGAGCCTCCGTTCGGATATGTCGGAGACGACGGGCAGGCGACCGGAGAAGCACCCGCGATCGCGGAGGTGATCTTCAAAAGGCTCGGTATCGACGAGGTCAAGCCGGTGCCGGTGGATTTCGGTGCCCTGATACCCGGACTGAAGGCCCGGCAGTTCGATGTGGTGTCCGCCGGGATGTACATCAATCCGGTCCGGTGCGAACAGGTGCTGTTCGCCGACCCGGACTACCTGATGCTGGACTCCTTCATCGTCAGGAAGGGCAATCCGCACGGCATCAAGACCTATGAGGACGTCAGGAAGAAGGGCCTCAGGCTCGCCTCCGGCAAGGCGTACGCCCAGATCGACTACGCCAAGGCCGCCGGCATCGCCGACGTCCTGGTCCTGCCGGACCAGGTGGCCGGCATCGACGCGGTGGCGCAGGGCCGGGTGGACGCCTTCGCGGGCACCCGCATCACGGTGAAGTCGGCGGTGGAGGGCTCCGGACGGGTGTCGGCTACCGACCCGTTCCAGCCCGTGATGGACGGCAAGCCCGCCTACGGCGCGGGCGGATTCGCCTTCCGGCTGTCCGAGAAGAACTTCCGGGACGCCTTCAACAAGGAAGTGCTGAAGCTCAAGCGCGACGACTACAAGGAGCTGCTGGAGATCGTCAGCCCCTTCGGCTTCGGCATGGCCGACATGACGGA
The DNA here is from genome assembly GCF_033794725.1 of Streptomyces sp. ID05-39B. Taxonomy (NCBI): domain Bacteria; kingdom Bacillati; phylum Actinomycetota; class Actinomycetes; order Kitasatosporales; family Streptomycetaceae; genus Streptomyces; species Streptomyces sp. ID05-39B. The sequence continues at coordinate 17,758 of NZ_JARGEF010000114.1, forward strand.
CCTCACAGCGAAGGAGCTGTGCGGCTGATGATGAGTTCGGAGTTCTTCACCACCTGGTTCCTGCCGGGAATCTGGGTCACCGTCCAGGTGACCGTGTACGCCGCCGCCCTCGGCGCCGCCATCTCGTTCGGGATCGGCCTCGCCCGCGGTTCGCAGTACTGGATCGTCCGCTTCCTCGCCGGTATCTACTTCGAGGTCTTCCGGGGCATGTCGGCGCTGGTGCTGATGTTCTGGATGTTCTTCGCGCTGCCCCTCTTCGGCTGGCAGCTGGTGCCCATGTGGGCCGGCGTCAGCGCGCTCGGCCTCACCTACGGCGCCTACGGCTCCGAGGTCGTCCGCGGCTCCCTGGCCGCCGTGACCCCGGCGCAGAAGGAAGCGGGCATCGCGCTCAACTTCACCCGCTGGCAGCGGTTGCGCCTGATCGAGCTGCCGCAGGCCTGGCCCGAGATGGTGCCGCCGTTCAACAACCTGCTGATCGAGCTGCTGAAGGGCACCGCCCTGGTCTCGGTCATCACGGTGGCCGATATGACGTTCGCCGGCAATCTGCTCCGGCTGGGCACCAACGAGACCACCCCGGTCTACACCCTGCTGCTGGTCCTCTACTTCGTGCTCGCCTTCCTCATCACCCGCGGCATGCGGCTGCTGGAGCGCAGGGCGAAGGCCGGGATCGGGCAGCGTCCGGAGAAGTCCGGCGGCATCACCAGGAAGCCCGCCGCCCGCGGCAAAAGCCCGGTGGCCGGTTCGCAGTCCGGTTCGCAGTCCGCGGGAGGTACGGCATGAGCTGGGACTGGAACGTCGTGGACGACTTCATGCCGCGGTTCTGGGACGGCGTACTCGTCACCCTCCAGGCCCTGGCCCTCGGCACGCTGATCGCCTTCGCGCTGGGCCTGGTGTGGGCGCTGGCACAGCGCTCCCCGCGGGTCTGGGTGCGCTGGCCGGTCGTCGCCGTCACGGAGTTCATCCGCAACACACCGCTGCTGGTGCAGCTGTTCTTCCTCTTCTACGTGGTGCCGAACTTCGGCCCGTCGATGTCGCCGCTCGCGACCGGCATCGTCGGCCTCGGGCTGCACTACTCCACGTACACCGCCGAGGTCTACCGGGCGGGCATCGACGGCGTCCCGGCCGGCCAGTGGGAGGCCGCCACGGCGCTGAGCCTGTCCAAGGGCCGCACCTGGCGGGCGGTGATCCTTCCGCAGGCGATCCGCCGGGTCGTGCCGCCGCTGGGCAACTACGTCGTCGCCATGCTCAAGGACTCGCCGATGATCGCGACCATCGGCGCCTTCGACATGCTCGGCGAGGCCCAGTCGTTCAGCAACGAAACCTTCACCACGGAGGCGCTCACCGTCGTGGGGGTGGCCTTCATCGTCATCGCCTACCCCGCCTCCCTCCTGATCCGAGCCCTGGAGCGACGCCTTGTCCGCTGACACGAACCCCGCCGACACGAATCCCACCGGCACCGACCCCGCCGGCACCGATCCCGCAGAGAACGGCCCCGCCCTGGTCAATCCGCCGGTGGACGGCAGCGAGCTGATCCGCTTCGACAAGGTCACCAAGCGGTTCGGCGACAACACCGTCCTCGACCGGCTCGACTTCTCCGTCGACTCCGGCAAACACGTCACGCTGATCGGCCCGTCGGGTTCCGGCAAGACGACGATCCTGAGACTGCTCATGACCCTGGCCGAGCCCGACGAGGGCACGATCAGGGTGGGCGGTGCCTATCTGACCCACGAGGAGCGGGGCGGCAAGCTGGTCCGGGCCGGCGAGAAGCACGTGCGCGAGGTCCGTAAGAACATCGGGATGGTGTTCCAGCAGTTCAACCTCTTCCCCAACATGAAGGTGCTGCGCAACATCACCGAGGCCCCGGTCACCGTCCTCGGCCTGTCCAGGGACGAGGCCGAACAGCGGGCCCGTGACCTGCTCGAACTGGTGGGCCTGACCGAGCACCTCGACAAGTACCCGACCCAGCTGTCCGGCGGCCAGCAGCAGCGGGTGGCGATCGCCCGCGCGCTGGCGATGCGGCCGCAGGTGCTGCTCCTGGACGAGGTGACCTCCGCGCTGGACCCGGAGCTGGTGGCCGGCGTCCTGGACGTGCTGCGGGACATCGCCCGCACGACCGACATCACGATGCTCTGCGTGACGCACGAGATGAACTTCGCCCGGGACATCTCGGACCAGGTCCTGATGTTCGACTCGGGCCGCGTCATCGAGTCGGGCCCGCCGGAGAAGATCTTCAGCGAGCCGGAGCAGGAGCGGACGCGGGAGTTCCTCAGCGCGGTGCTGTGAGGCCCGGGGGCGCCACTCCGTGTGGCACCCCCACGCCTCCGGAATATGCCAGCGGAACAATTCCCCAGTTGAGAGGCCCGCAATCTCGTCAACCCCCTCTCCCTGTTGGCTACTCGCCGGTTATCGTGGTCGGGATTCACCGTCCGGATCACGGCCAGGAAGAAGCGACCGGGGGGAAACCGTGGCGCTGAAGAACGAGCCGAAAACTCCGCACCACCCGGCCCAGGACGCCCTGCGCGTCCTGGAGACGGTGGCACGGCACACCACAGGCGTCACCGACGCCGACCTCACCCGCGAGACCGGCCTCGGCGGGGAGCGACTGACCACGCTCCTGCGGATGCTGCGCCGCGAGGGATACGTCGAGCAGATCGCCGACGGGGCGTACGTCACCGGTGACGCCCTGACCCGTCTGGCGTCCGCGCACCACCACGAGGAGGCCCTCCGGGACCAGCTCCAGCAGACCCTGGACCGGCTGCGCGACACCGTCGGCGCCGCCGTCTACCTCAGCCGCTACGTCGACGGAGAGTTCACCGTCACCCAGTACGCCGACGGCCCGGCCACACCCGCGGTCAACGAGTGGGTCGACTTCCGCTCCTGCGCCCACGCCACCGCGGCCGGCAAGAGCCTCCTCGGCCAGCTCGACCACAACGGCCGGCGCGACCACCTCTCCCGGCACAAGATGGCCCGCCTCACCTCGCGCACCATCACCAGCGACAAGCTGCTGCTCTCCCGCCTGGAGTCGCAGCCACCCACCGCCCCGGTGCTCGACCTCCAGGAGTACGCCGTCGGCACGGTCTGCGCGGCCGTACCGATCACGGCCGGCTCCACGGCGGGCTGCCTGGCCCTGTCCCTGCCCGTCGAACACGCCCACCGGCTGCGCCAGGCCGCCGACACCCTGAACAGGAGCGCGACGCAGGTTCTGCTCTCGCTGGCCATCTAGAAAGCAGCCCCACCAGAGGCCTCACTGGCAGCTTCCTACCTGGTCCGGAGCACTCCCACGGACCAGGTAGTATTTTCTTCGTCGCCGGCCGCCGAAGGCGGAGGGCGAGGGTCATGCGCCGCTAGCTCAGTTGGTTAGAGCAGCTGACTCTTAATCAGCGGGTCCGGGGTTCGAGTCCCTGGCGGCGCACCATGACGGAAGGGCCTCTCGTGGAGACACGAGGGGCCCTTCGGCGTCCTCCCTGTACGCCTCCTTTCCTTCCCTGGGGGCCGCCACCACACCCGGGTCGGCGCATCGCACGCCCCCCCGTCTGCGCAGCGCCGGCGGCAGATCAGTCAGCGGTGCGGCGCGGGCGGCGACCCCGGCGCACGGTGGCGGAAGCACGTGCGCCGGCGCCGGTCGCCCGGTCCGGCGCACGCGTCCCGCCTCCGGGGGGCTCAGAAGGTGACGTCGGAGCAGGCGTAGAAGGCGTTCGCCGTGTCGGCGACCGTCCAGACCGCGACGATCACATGGCGCCCGCTCAGCCCGGACGGCAGGGTGCCGCTGTGGGAGAGGGTCTGCGGCGGGCGCTGACCGCCGTAGGGCACCGTCAGGAACGGCGTGAGGTTGAGGTCGGAGCGGGCCAGGTTGTGGTTCTGGTTCCAGCCCGCCCTGGTGACGAAGTACTTGAAGTCCGTCGTCGCGTGCATGGCGGTGAACTGCCAGCGGAACGAGTACGACTGGCCGCCGGACACCCGGGTGGACGGCCAGGCCGCGCCGGACGGGGTCCTCGGGCTGTCGAGCTGGGCGAACGGGGTGTTGCCCGCCGAGCAGATCCGGCCGTCGGCCGGTCCGGCGGCCGGGAAGCCCTTGGGGCCCTCGACGCTCTGCGGCTCCCACTGGATGTTGCCGCAGTTGGCGACGGTGCCGTTCTGGCAGAGCTTCTGCCTGCTGATGGGGAGGTCGGTGTAGCCGTGGCCGCTCGCGCCTCCGGCGGTGAGCACGAGGGCTCCCGCCGTGGTGAGGCCGAGGGCGGCCGCGTACAGCTTGGTCTTTTTGCGCATGCTGCCGCTCCTGGAGAACGTGGGGGAAGTTCTGTGAGCCGTGCAGGTCTAGACCAAGTTTGAGATTATTGCTGATTGTTGAACATGTCCATACCAATTCGGGGACGGGATGGGGCCAGGCGGCGGGACATGTCCGACGGGTCGTCAGGGCGACTGCTCCCCCCGGCCCGAGCAGAACGCCACCGTCAGGTCCTTCACCAGCGCCTTGCGCTCGTAGTCGTCGAGTTCCACCAGCCCCCGCATGGTCAGCCGGGTCACCGTGTCCTCCACCGAGTCCACCACCGAGGTCAGCACCGACGCTCGCTGCTGGGCGTCCAGCGCGGCGATCCGGCGCCGGTGCATCGCGGCCGCCACCTCGGGGGCGTACTCGATCCGCAGCGGCTGCACCGAGAACACCTCCAGGCCGATCGCGCCCGCGTCCCGCGCCACCCGCCGGGTCAGCGCCTCCCCGGACGCCTCGACCGCGCCCCGCCCGGCACCCGGCGTCTCCACCGGGACACGGGCGAGCGCCGCCTCGACGCACTCGCGCAGATACGTCTCGTGGTCCTCGACGCCGAGCGTGGCCCGCGCGGTGTCCCGCACCCGCCACACCACGAGCGCCACCACCCGCAGCGCGACCCCGTTGCCGTCGGCCGCGGGCATCGCCTCGCTGCGCCAGTGCCGCAGCCGTACGTCGACCCGGCGGCGCAGCAGCAGCGGGTTCACCCACAGCAGGCCGGTGCGCCGCACCGTCCCCCGGTAGCGGCCGAACAGGCCGAGCACCCAGGCCCGCCCGGTCCCGCCGCGCGCCAGCCCGCCGAAACCGAACAGGGTGAGGGCGCCCGCCCCCGCGTACGCCGCCCACTGCACCGGGCCGAGCCCCACGCCGGCCGACGCGGGCAGCGCGAGCGCCTCCACCACCGGCGGCGGCAGGACGCCCGCCCACCAGGAGGTGGCGGCGCAGCCCGCCGCCCCGCACACCCCGGCGGCCACCCCGACCGCTCCGGGCAGCACCCGGGCGGGCCGCTCGACGAGCGCCGGGTCGACCTGCGCGACCGGCCGGGCCTTCGCCGGCGTCGGCCGGCGGAACCTCGGCTGCTCCCCGGTGCCCGCCCGGCTGCCCACGACGACGGGCCCGAGCGGCACCGGCCTCGGCTCGGGCTCGTCACGGAACAGCAGATGGACGGGGATCTCGGTGGTCGCCTCGTTCTGGATCAGCCGGGCGGGCCGTGATGGCCCCTCCGATTCGGGCGTCTGAGAAGTGGTCGTGCTCATGCGTGCCTCCAGCCTCCGCGCCAGATACGCCAGATACGCCATGACAGTGGATGGGGACGGCCGCGCGACGACCCGGGATCACCTGGGACCGCCCCAGGACGAACCGGGTCGTCGCGCGCGCGGGGCCTACGAGAACAGCCGCCGCCAGGTCTCCGGTCCCGGGTAGCCGTCGGCCGCCCCGCCGCGCCAGCCCTGGGTGCGCTGGAACGCCTCGACGCCCCGCCGGTCCGCCTCGCCCCAGCGCGGTCCGGGCCCCTTCGCGTAGTACGTGCCGAACCCCTTCTTCACCAGCTGCCTCCCCAGCTGGGTGACGTACGCGTTGTCCGCGCCGGGCCGGAACATGGCCCGGCCGGGATACACGGGGAGGCGCGGCGTCTGGGCGGGGGCGCCCGCCGTTCCGGAGCCGCCCGCGCCGCCGGAAGCCGCCGCCGCGATGTCCTTGCCCTTGCCGGTGGTCAGCAGTGACCAGGTCAGCGGGCCGGGCAGCCCGTCGGCGTCGGCGCCGCGCCAGCCCTGGGCCTGCTGGAACGCCTGGGTGGCCCGCCGGTCGGCGTCCGACCAGCGCGGGCCGGGCCCCGAGGTGTAGTACCGCTTCGCGCCGCGCTCGACGAGGAGCCGGCCGAGCAGGGTGACGTTGTTGTTGTCCGCGCCCGATCCGAAGGACGCCCGCCCCGGATACGGCGCTGCCTGCGCACCCGAGCCGGGATTGGCGCCGTCCCCGGCGCCGCCCGGAGTGCCCGGCGGGGGCACCTCGGGTACTCCGGGCACCCCGGGCACCCCGGGCACCCCGGGCACCCCGGGCACCCCGGGCACTCCGGGGTCAGCCGGATCGGCGAGCAGGCCCTTGTAGCGGTAGGGGACGTACTTGGCCGAGTTGGTCGAGTAGGCGTAGGGGGTGGCGAGCCTGCGGGTGCTCGGGCGGGTCTGCTCGTAGGCGATGTAGTAGCCGTGCGTGGAGTCCGTCCAACCGCCGAAGAGGACGACGTGGGAACCGTTCGTCGGGTTGGCCGGATTGTGGAAGAGCAGCATGTCGCCCGGCTGGAGCTCCTCCTTGGTGATCCGGGTCGCGTACTGGTGGAGGCTTCCCGTCCACTCGTTCCCGGGCAGGCTCCAGGCCATGGAGACATAACCGGAGCAGTCCTGCCGGTAGCCGTCCGACCAGTACGCGCTCATGCTGTACGGCACCTTGGCCGTGACCCATTTCTTGGCCCGGTTGATGATCTCCGTTCGGGTGGTCGCCGGCAGTTTGACCGTGTCGGCGGCGGGCTTGCCGCCGGGCCCGTGCAGGGGCGCCTTGGCGCCCTGCCCCGTCCGCATACACCGATCCCCGGGCCCCCGGGCCAGGCAGAAATTTCCCTTGTCGGGTATCCCTTGAATAAGGCAACAGATTCAGCCGCTGTACGTTCTACCTTATCCAATAATGTACAGGCACTGTCACACCCACTATAGTACACGAGAACTA